>JAFUUR010000011.1 GCA_017477695.1 Oscillospiraceae bacterium
ACCGTCTCCGCGGCCGCCATGGCCGGCGGCGGGAGCGTGCCGCGGCCGGGGGAGATCAGCCTCGCGCACAACGGCGTGCTGTTTCTCGACGAGCTGCCCGAGTTCCGGGCCGACGCGCTCGAGGTGCTGCGCCAGCCCCTCGAGGACGGGAC
This sequence comes from Oscillospiraceae bacterium, assembly GCA_017477695.1. GTDB lineage: Bacteria > Bacillota > Clostridia > Oscillospirales > Oscillospiraceae > Limivicinus. The sequence goes on from JAFUUR010000011.1 coordinate 153, forward strand.
GGTCACCGTCTCGCGCGTCGCGGGGACGGTGAGCTTCCCCAGCCGGTTCATGCTCGTGTGCGCGATGAACCCCTGCAAGTGCGGCTGGTACGGGCACCCCTCGGGGCGCTGCCGCTGCACCGAGGCCGACGTGCGCCGCTATCACAGCCGCATCTCCGGCCCGCTGCTCGACCGCATCGACCTGATCGTGGAGGTGCCGGCGCTGGAGTACGAGGAGCTGCGCCGCCGCGCCCCGGCGGAGAGCTCGCGGGAGATCAAGCGGCGCGTCGACGCCGCGCGGCAGATCCAGCGCGCGCGCTTCGGCGGCGCGGGCACGGCCTGCAACGCCCAGATGGACAGCGCCGCGCTCCGGCGCTTCTGCACGCTCGACGCCGAGAGCGAGACGCTGATGAAGCAGGCCTTCGACAGCATGGGCCTGTCCGCCCGCAGCTACGACCGCATCCTGCGCGTCGCGCGCACCATCGCCGACCTCGAGGGCGCGGAGACGATCGGCCCCGGGCACATCGCCGAGGCGGTGCAGTACCGGACCTTTGATGTACGAGACAACTAAGCCCACGAGAGGCCTGTGTTCGATAAAAACGGAAACGGGCGGCAGCTTTCAAAATGAAGCTGCCGCCCGTTTTTTGCACGGTTTCAAAGGTCCATGGGCTCCCGAAGCATATCCTTGATGTTGTCTATCGTCACTCTGGAGAGCATTTCCGCCTTGCGGTCAATGTCACACATGAGGGACATGGCGCCGCGGATCTCTCCGTTCACCCGGAGGGGGAAGGAGAGCGTCAGGTTACCATCCAGCCACTCCTCGTCGTGATAAGAATAGCCCCGTTCTCGAATACGTTGGATCTCCTCTCGGATCGCTGCCGGTGTGCGCAGGGTGTTTTTCGTGAAGATGATGATTCTCGTTCGGCTCAAATACTCATCCAGTTCCGCGTCGCTAAAAGTGGAGAGCAGCAGCTTTCCCGGACCGGAACAGTAGTAATACCGGGTGGGGTCGTAAAAGGCATTGTTCCAGGCCATGCTCTGTGTCTGTAGGTCCTTGTGCAGGGTGATGGTTTTCTTGTTGTGAAAGGCCATGATGTGGGTGGTCGTGTCGTACTGATAGGCCAGGGTGTGCATGGTGTCCAGGTATTTTTTCGTCAGAGGATGGCTCTGCGATACAAGGTCGGCCATGGCGATGATCTTTTCATTCAGATGAAAAAGACCGCTCACCGGATCCTTTTCCACAAAGCCGCAGTTTTGCAAGGTGAGCATGTACCGATCCGCGCTGGAAACATGGATGTTCATCCGTTTGGCGATTTCGGACACACTGATCCTGCCATTGTTCTGCGCCAGCAATTCCAAGAGCTCGAGTGCTTTTTCCGCTGAGGATATGATGCTGCTGACCTGTACCATAAAAGTCCTCCTTTCTACGTCAATCTGCAAAGCCGAACAAAATTTCTTTAAACTCTTTAATATTTATAGTCTATTCTGCACAAAGTCGCTATTCAAGCGTTATTTTTTTCACAGGAGAAAAAACAATGGCTTTTGCATATTATGCAATAATAATGTCAAAATAGATCACGTTATTTGTTATTGCTCTGTGCAGATTGACAACAGAACTTGACAGATAGTATATTTTGTATAGTCAACCGGCCAAAGATTATGACCGGAAAAATAGAACAAAAGAAGGAAGGAGAACGCTATGAAACTGCCCAAATACGCGATCGACATCCAGGGACTGTTGTCCGGCATGCCCGACGGCTCCTGGTTCACGCATGCGCAGATCTTCGACAATCTGCTCTGCGTGGCAAACAAGACCACGGCGTCTTTTGTCATGAAGACTTCAGAGGGCCTCATCGTTATCGACGCCATTTACCCCAAAGTGGAGATGTTCAACGCCATCGTCGGCGCAATCGAGGACATCGGCTGGGACCCCAACGACATCAAAAAATTTGTCATCACTCACGGACACTTTGACCACTGCGGTTGCGGCCGTTGGCTGGTGGAGAAGTACCACTGCGAGACCTACCTCAGCAAAATCGACGACGAGTTCTGGGAGAGCACACCCTTCTACCCGGACAAACCCGACACCTGGAAGGATTTCAAGATCGATCACTATGTGGACGACGGCGACGAGATCACCTTGGGTGATACCACCATCAAGGTGCTCTTTACGCCCGGTCACACCCCTGGCGGCTTGAGCTACATCTTCCCGGTCTATGACAACGGCGTCAAGCATATGGCCGGCATGTGGGGCGGCACCAATCCTCCGGGCGCCATCGGCGACGTGGTGAAATATCTGGAATCGGTAGACCATTTCACGGAGGAGACTCTGAAGGCCCACTGTGATGTGCCCATCTGCAACCATCCGGATTTCGATAACGGGTATGCCAAAATGGAGTATTCCCGTGTTCGGAAGTCCCACATGCCCAACGCCTATGTATGCGGCGAGGAGGGCTTCCAGAAATTCAACAGCGTGTTCCGGAACCTCTGCTACTGGAAGCTGGGGCTCATTGCGGAAAGCAACGGGATCAAGTGAAAAGAGCGAGAATCGCCAAGCACTGAAAGGGAGTGAATAATATGGAGAAAAAGACAACCAATCGTTGGGTACTGTTGCTGTTCGCCATGATCTGCATGCTCATCATGGGCGTCTGTTATACCTATAGTCTGTTTAACCCCTATGTGCAGGAGCACTTCGGCGTCGATCAGGCGACGGCGACTCTGCCCTATACGATTTTCATTGCCGTCTTTGTCCTCGGTAACTATCTGGGCGGCGTCAGCACCACCAAGAACGGCTTGAAAAAAACACTGCTGATCGGCTATACCCTCATGGTCCTCGGCTGGCTGATCACGACATTCCTGCCCCAAAACATGTTCTGGGGCATGATCGTGACCTTTGGCGGTCTGTTCGGTATCGGAGACGGCATGGTTTATAACGTCGTCGTTGCACTCACGCCGAGGTGGTTCCCAGACAGAAAAGGCCTCGCCTCCGGTCTGACACTGGCGGCGCTGGGGCTGTCGGCGACGATTTTCAGCCCGATGGTCAGCGGCTGGCTCAAGAGCTTCGGCTTCCGTACATTCATGATCGTTGCGTTTATCTATGTGGGCGTGGCCATCATCGGACTGCTCACCCTGAAAAATCCGCCCGAAGGCTACATGGTACAGCCGGTTGCCGGAGGCGGCCCGACCAACGCGGTAGCGCCCCAGAAGCAGTATGAGGTCAAGGAAGCAGTCAAGACCAAGGAATTCTGGATCGTCGCGCTCCTGTACTTCTGCCTGTGTCCCGCATACTTACTGATGTCGGCGATCTTCGTCTCTTACGGCAAGAGCAAGGGACTGGACCCTGCCATGGCCACCCTGGGCGTCAGCATCGCTTCCCTGTGCCAGGTGGGCGGCCGCCTGGTCCTGCCCACGATCTCGGATAAGATCGGCAGAAAGAGCGCCTTCGCCGTGTCCTTCCTGGTGACCGCGGCGGGCATCGCGCTGCTGACCACAGCTACCGGAGCGCTGTATGTGGCCTGCTTTGCGCTGCTGAGTCTTTCCTACGGCGGCGGCAATGCCTGCTTCGGCCCCATCGCCGCGGATATCTGGGGCACGAAGAATCTGGGCACCATTCTGTCGCTGACCATGATCGGCTTCGGCGTGGGCTCCATCGCGTCCACCATCCTTAACAAGATCCTGGGCCCCAGCACCGCCTTCATCGTGGCGGGCGCCATCGCCGTGATCGGCGTGGTCCTGGTCTTCATGCTCCCCGGCAAGAATAAGAAAAAGGCCTGAGTCCTGGCCTGACTTGTTCACTCAAAAGCTCAGCATCCTTTCATTCCTAAGGGGCGGCCGTGTCCATTCGGGCACGGTCGTCCTTTTTCACGGCGCTTTTTGCTTGATTCCACGGGGAAAATAGAGTATAAATAAATAGATAATCTACGGAACCGAGGAAACCTATGAACGACATCATTTTGTTAAAGCTGGGGGAGATCGTGCTCAAGGGGCTCAACCGGCGCAGCTTCGAGCAGAAGCTCATGGGCAATATCCGCCGGCGGCTGGTGGGCCTGGGCAGGTTCAGGGTCAGCATCATGCAGTCCACGATCTACGTGGAGCCCCAGGACGAGACCGCCGATATGGACGCCGCCTTCGAGGCCCTGCAGGACGTGTTCGGCATCATCAAGATGACCCGCGCCGCCGGCTGCGAGAAGGATAAGGACGCCATCGCCCGCCTCGCCATCGACTACCTGCGGGACGACATGGAGCGGGCAAAGAGCTTCAAGGTGGAGTCCAAGCGCAGCGACAAGGCCTTCCCCATGACCAGCATCCAGCTGAGCCAGTACGTCGGCGGGGAGCTCGCCGAGGCCTACCCCAACTGCGCGGTGGACGTGCACGAGCCGGAGCTCACGGTGCATATCGAGGTGCGCGACGCGGCCGCCTACGTCCACGCCGCCCCCGTCGACGGCGCCGGCGGCATGCCCATCGGCTCCAACGGCACCGCCGTGACCCTGCTCTCCGGCGGCATCGACAGCCCCGTGAGCAGCTACATGATCGCCAAGCGCGGCGTGCACCTCATCCCCGTGCACTTCTTCTCCTTCCCCTATACCTCCCAGCAGGCCAAGGAGAAGGTCGTGGAGCTGGGCAACATCCTCACCCGCTACTGCGGGAAGATGACCCTCGAGGTCGTGCCCTTCACCCACATCCAGGAGGAGATCCGCGACAAGTGCCCGGAGGAGTACTTCACGCTCATCATGCGCCGCTTCATGATGCGCATCGCCGAGGGCATCGCGCGCGACTGCAAGGCCGCCGCCATCGTCACCGGCGAGAACCTCGGCCAGGTCGCCAGCCAGACCATGGAGGCCATGGCCAGCACCCAGGCCGTGCTCAGCCTGCCCGTGCTGCAGCCGCTGATCGGCATGGACAAGGAGGAGATCGTGCGCATGGCGCGCAGGATCGGCACCTTCGAGACGTCCATCCTGCCGTACGAGGACTGCTGCACCGTCTTTACCCCGCGCCACCCCCGCACGCGCCCCAAGCTCGAGGAGGTCGAACGGGCCGAGAGCGCGCTCGACGTCGCGTCGCTCGTAGAAGAAGCCTTAGCCGGAAGAGAGAGGATCGAACTGCACCATGAATAACATGAACACCGAGATCATTTCCGTGGGCACCGAGCTGCTGCTCGGCCACGTGACCAACACCGACGCGCGCGACGTGTCCGAGATGCTCAGCCAGATCGGCATCAACGTGCGCTACCACACCGTCGTCGGCGACAATCCGCAGCGCCTCGCCGAGTGCGCCCGCATCGCCCGCGACCGCGCCGATATCATCATCACCACCGGCGGCCTCGGACCCACCTGCGACGACCTCACCAAGCAGATCCTGTGCGAGACCTTCGGCGTGCCGCTCGTGGAGAGCAAGGCCGAGGCCGACGCCCTCTACGATTACATCCGCGGCGGCCGGCAGATCACGCCCAACAACTTCGTCCAGGCGCTCGTGCCCGAGGGCGGCACCGTGTTCCACAACGAGTGGGGCACCGCGCCCGGCTGCGCCTTCGAGAAGGACGGGAAGATCGTCATCATGGTGCCGGGGCCCCCGGTCGAGTGCGACCCGATGTTCCGCGCCTGCGTCATCCCGTACCTCAAAAAGCTCAGCGACGAGCAGATCGTCTCCCACTCGGTGCGCATCTTCGGCATCGGCGAGAGCGCCGTGGACGACATCTTCGCCGAGGAGATGAACGCCATGACCAACCCCAGCATGGCCCCCTACGCCAAGGAGTGCGACTGCCTGGTGCAGGTCACCGCCAAGGCCGGGAGCGAGGCCGAGGCCGAGGCCATGATGGCCCCCGTCATCGCGCACGTCAAGGAGGTGCTGGGCGACTACGTCTACGGCATGGACGTGGAGTGCCTCGAGGAGGCCGTGCTGCCGCAGCTCAGGGAGCGCGGACTCACCTTCGCCGCAGCCGAGAGCTGCACCGGGGGCGAGGTCGCCAAGCGCATGACCGATATCCCCGGCGCGAGCGCCGTCTTCGTCGGCGGGGCGGTCACCTATACCAACGAGGCCAAGGCGAGGCTGCTCGGCATCGACCCGGCGCTCATCGAGGAGAAGGGCGCCGTGAGCTGCGAGGTCGCGCGCGCCATGGCCGAGCGCGTCCGGGAGATCACCGGCGCGGATATCGGCCTCGGGATCACCGGCCTCGCCGGGCCCGACGGCGACGGCGTGCACCCCGTGGGCACGGTGTTCATCGCCATGGCCGTGCGGGAGCAGACCTACGTGCGCGAGGTGTACATGGGCGTGCACCGCACGCGCAGCTTCATCCGCCGCATGGCCGGCAACCACGCCTACGATATGATCCGCCGCTGGCTCGGCGGGCTGGAGATCACGCCGGACAACATCTTCTCCACCAACCGGCCGGATCTGTTCTGACCGCGCCGGAAGCGGCAAAAGCCCCCTCGGAGAGGGGGCTTTTTCACCGCGGAAACGGAACGCAGCGAGCTTCTTCTGACGCCGTCGGCTTTAAAAACTGAAACAAGGCCTTTCTTTCCCGCCGGGAGTGTGTTATAATGATCATAGGATGGTGAAAAACCACAGCGTTTTGCCACGGTTCCCCTGCAAGGCACGCCGCGCGCAGGGCCGCCCGCCCGGCCGCCTTCGCCTGCGGCGATCATACGGGAAGCACAGGAAAGGAGTTGACACGGCATGAAATTCACTTTCGCCGAAAAGAAGATGGATTCCTCCGCGGATCTGCGGGCCTATGCCGAGAAGAAGATCGGCAAGCTGGACCGCTTTTTCAGAAACGAGGCGGAGGCCTACGTGACCTTCAGTCTGGAGCGCGGGCGCTTCCGTGCTGAGATCACGATCGAAAACAACGGCACGTACTACCGCGCCAGCGAGCTGACGCAGGATATGTACGCGTCGGTCGATTCCGGCGTCGCCGCGATCGAGCGGCAGATCCGCCGCAACAAGACCCGCCTGGAAAAGCGGCTGCGCGAGGGCGCGCTGGAGCGCGAGGCCGTCCCGGCCTACGTGCCCGACGAGGAGCCGGACGACGATTTCCGCATCGTCCGCAGCAAGCGCTTCTCCATCAAGCCCATGTCCGCCGAGGAGGCGATCCTGCAGATGAACCTGCTGGGCCACGAGTTCTTCGTGTTCCGCAACATGGACGCGGAGGGCGCCATCGCGGTGGTGTACAAGCGCCGCCAGGGCGGCTACGGCCTGATCTGCGACGACGGGCTGGACGAGTAAGCACGATCTGAATTTTCAGTTATATTTTTGGAGGCGATCAGCATGAAATGTCCCCGCTGCGGCAGCGAGATGACCCTGGATACCCATCGCAAGTACCCGCTGGAGATGTGCTACAATTGCGGCTATATGGAAGGCCGGAACATGGGCACGGATCCGGACGTCACGAGCAACTTCGCCTATATGAAGGCGCTCAACTTCAACGAGACGGTGAGCTTTCTGTCCAAATCGCTCGGGCTCGACCCGGTGAAGCTGGCCGACTGGCTGGATAACCCCTGCGAGAAGTGAGCGATCCCCGGCGCGAAGCGACGGAACGCAAACAGGGCGGCCCCCGGCCGCCCTCGTTTTTTGCCGGCGGGCGGCGCCCCGCGGCGGGCTTATCGGTTTTCCACAGCATATGAAACACTATTACACACAAAACGCTGCAAAGGGGTAAACGCATGGATCAGACCCTCACACCCGGCACCCTGTATATCGTGGCCACGCCGATCGGCAACTCGCGGGACATGTCGCCCCGCGGCGTCCAGATCCTGACGGACGCGGACGTGATCGCCGCGGAGGACACGCGCCGCTCCATGGTGCTGCTCAACAAGCTGGGCATCCGCAACAAGCTGGTGTCCAACCACAAGTACAACGAATACGGCAAGGCCCGCTGGTTCATCGACGAGCTGCGCGCGGGCAAGAGCGTGGCCGTGATCACCGACGCGGGCACGCCCTGCATCTCCGATCCCGGCAACGAGCTGATCCGCGCCGCCGTCGAGGCCGGGATCCGGGTGATCGGCGTGCCGGGCTGCTGCGCGGCGGTGACGGCGCTGTCCATCTCGGGCTTCGATCTGAGCTCGTTCGCGTTCTACGGCTTCTTCCCGCGTGAGAACGCCGAGCGCCGCCGCCTGCTCGAAAAGCTGCGCCGCGGCGATACGCGCACCTTCGCCCTCTACGAGAGCCCCAAGCGCATCATGGATCTGGTGGAGTGGTTCATCGAGGCGGAGGTCGGCTGCCGGATGTGCCTGTGCAACGACATGACCAAGCTGCACGAGACGAGCTTCCGCGGCACGCCCGCCGAGGTGCGCGAGCAGCTGCTGGCCAAGGGCAACTACGACAAGGGCGAATACGCCGTCGTGGTCGAGATCGAGCGTGGGTACGTGTTCAACAAGACGGAGCACACGGTCTCGGCCGAGGCGATGCTCGTCGACGCGATGGTCGGCGGGCTCGACGCGAAGACCGCGGTCGCCGCGGTGCTGGCCGACGAGAACAACTCCTACTCGAAAAACGAGCTGAAGGCCGCGGCCCTGCGCCTGAAGAAGCTCTTCGCCGACGAATAGCGTCGGCGTTCCGGAAAACGACGCCGCCGCCCCCGACAGGGGCGGCGGCGTCGCTTTCGCGCTTCGCGGGCAGGGGAGAAGGGCGGCATGTGACTTGCCACCGCGCGAGGAGAACGGCTGTCAAGACCCATTTCTTTGCCGCAGTCAAAGAAATGGGTCTTGAAAAGCGCTCTACTTTCGCAGGCGCTGCCGGCAAAACTCCCCCAGTCGCCTGCGGCGCAAAGGGCGCGGCGCGGCTCGTCCGCGGCGGCGGGCACGCGGGCGCTTGACAGGGGAGCGTCCCTTAAGGTACAATAAAGGCGGAGCGCCGCCGCTCCGCGATCGACTATACGACAACAGGAGGCCCGCCATGAAAACGACCAAACGCATTTTCTCCCTGCTGCTCATGCTCTGCCTGTTCGCTGCCCTCACGGTCCCCGCCCACGCGGCGACCAGCGCGCAGTACCCCGGCGCCCAGCAACTGCTCGACACCTTCAAGGCGGAGAGCATCAAGTACAATTACCTCGGCGTCGACCAGGATGAGGACGAGCACATCCGCACCACCTTCGTCGGAGACAATCTCGACGTCACCGTCAACTTCTACTTCGACGACGGCCTGACCGACGTGTCCCTGCGCGTCTGGGACGTGATCGAGTTTGAAGAGAGCGATCTCGCCAAGGTGCTGATCACCGCCAACGACCTCAACGCGTCCTACAAATGGGTCAAGTTCGTCGTCTACACGGAGGACTGCACCGTCAGCGCCGAGATGGACGCCACCTTCGGTGAGGACGACGCCGGTGAGATCTGCCTGCGCGATCTCTACCGCATCATCGACATCGTGGATCTCGCTTACCCCGAGTTCGAGCCCTACGCGGCCAAGGCGGCCTGAGCCTGCCGCGGCAAACGCAGAACGCCCCCGGATGGAATACCATCCGGGGGCGCTCGTTCTCCTCAGTGGCGGCCTTGCGGGTCGGGAGGCGGTCGCCCGACGGGAGGGCCCGCCGCGCGAATGTCACACCAGGCGGATCTCGCCGCAGGAGCCGGAGCCGAAGCTCTCCTCCATGGCGGCCTTGTAGGTCGGGAAATAGTCGCTCGGCATGAGGGCCTGCACGCAGCCGCCGAAGCCGCCGCCGTGCACGCGCCAGGCGCCGCGCCCCTGCAGGAGCTGCGCGCTGCGCTCGAGCCCCCGGGCGAGCTTGGTGTCGCCGTTGGCGCTGGTGATGATGTTGTTCAGCAGCTCCTCCGAGGAGCGGCCGGAGGCGTTCATCAGCCGGATATAGGTCTCCCCGTCGCCGGCCTTGAGGGCGTCGCGCAGGAGGGGGACGCGCTCGTTCTCGTCGAAAAAGTGCATCGCGCGGCGCACGGGCCGGTTCGCCGGATCCCAGCCGCGGCTGCGGAAAGCCTCGGGGTCGACGTCCCCGAGGACGCCGCGGTCAAAGAGGTTCGCGATGTAGACCATGTCGGCGGGGATGCGGGCGTAGGAGGTGTCGAGCCCGGCGTGGCGCGCGCCGGTATCGGTCAGACACAGGGTGAGGCCCATGGCGCCGAAGTCCGCCTCGAGGGTCTCGATCTGGCCGGTGGTAAAGTCGGCGTAGACGGTGTGGCCCATGGCGCACACGAGCTGGCTCATGAGGCCGCAGGGCTTGCCGAAGTAGCGGTTCTCGGCCTGCTGCGCGGCGCGGGCGATCACGATCGGCTCCACCTTGCCGCCGTTATACAGCTCGCTCAGCACGCGCCCCATCAGCACCGCGAACGCCGCCGACGAGCTCAGCCCCGCGCCGACGGGCAGGGTGCTGCTGACCTCCGCGTCGAAGCCGCCGGTGCGCAGGCCCAGCTCGTCGAACACGGCGACGACGCCGCGCACGAGGGACTTGGCCGAGCCGAACTCCTGCGTGCGCACGGCGAGGTGGTTCGTGCGCACCTCGAAGGGCGCGTAGCCCTCGGAGCGCACGCGGATGACGCCCGCGTCGTTGGCCTCGACGCGCGCGCTCACCCCCAGGTCGATGGCGGCGGCGAGGATGCGGCCGTTCTGGTGGTCGGTATGGTTGCCGGCAAGCTCCGTCCTGCCGGAGACGAAGAATTCTTTCATGCAGCAGCGCCCCTTTCGCTGATATCCCAGGGCTTTTTTGGATCCTTAACATTCTAAGGATATACCAAGAGCCGCCCAAAGTCAACCGCGAACCCGACAACAGTTTAACACAGGGCACAAATTTCTTGCCTTTCCGGCGGGCAGAATATATAATGATCATCAGAAGAATTCGACGGCGGAAGGCCGGGCGGCTTTTCGCCGCGCCGCAGAAAAACGCTTTTCCGCAAAGGAGGATCGGAGCTTGAAAACTGCAAACGGGATCAACCTGACCATGCTGTGCGACTTCTACGAGCTCACCATGGGCAACGGGTATTTTGAGAGCGGCATGCGCGAGCGCATCACCTATTTCGACGTGTTCTACCGCGACGTGCCAGACAGCGGCGGCTTCGCCATCGCGGCCGGCCTCGAGCAGATCGTGGACTACGTGCAGAACCTGCACTTCGACGAGGAGGACATCGCCTACCTCCGCTCCCGCGGCATCTTCAGCGAGGACTTTCTCGCCTATCTGAAGGACTTCCGCTTCACCGGGGACATCTGGGCCGTGCCGGAGGGCACGCCCATCTTCCCGCGCGAGCCGGTCATCACCGTGCGCGCACCGGCGATCCAGGCCCAGCTGCTCGAGACCTATATGCTGCTCGAGTTCAACCACCAGAGCCTCATCGCCACCAAGGCCAACCGCGTCTGCCGCGCGGCGGACGGGCGCGCGGTGCTGGAGTTCGGCTCCCGCCGGGCGCAGGGCATCACCGGCGCCGTGACGGGGGCGCGCGCGGCCTTCATCGGCGGCTGCGCGGGCACGGCCTGCACCGTGTCCGACCAGATCTACGGCGTCCCGGCAGCGGGCACGATGGCCCACTCCTGGGTGCAGATGTTCGACACGGAGTACGACGCCTTCGCGGCCTACTGCCGCATCTACCCCACGAACGCCACCCTGCTCGTCGACACCTACAACACGCTCAAGTCCGGCATCCCGAACGCGATCCGCGCCTTCAACGACGTGCTCAAGCCCATGGGCATCACCAAGTGCGGCATCCGGCTCGACTCCGGCGATATCGCCTACCTCACCCAGCAGGCGCGCAAGATGCTCGACGCCGCGGGCTGGACGGAGTGCGCCATCACGGCTTCCAACTCGCTGGACGAGCGGCTCATCACGGAGCTCATCCACCAGGGCGCGAAGATCGACTCCTTCGGCGTCGGCGAGCGGCTCATCACCTCGAAGAGCGCGCCCGTGTTCGGCGGGGTGTACAAGCTCTGCGCCGTGGAGGAGGAGGACGGGTCCGTCACGCCGAAGATCAAGGTGAGCGAGAACGTGGGCAAGATCACGAACCCTGGCTTCAAGAAGGTCTACCGCTTCTACAACCGCGAGACCGGCATGGCCGAGGCGGACTATATCTGCCTGCGCGACGAGGTCGTGGACGACTCGCAGCCCCTGGAGATCTGCGATCCGCAGGCGCGCTGGAAGCGCAAGCTCATGGAGAACTTCCAGGCCGTGGAGCTGCAGGTGCCGGTGTTCCTCGGCGGGGAGCTGGTGTACGAGCTGCCCACGCTCAAGCAGATCAAGACCAACTGCGCCTACCAGGTCAGCACGCTCTGGCCGGAGGTCAAGCGCTTCGACTATCCGCACCAGTACTACGTGGACCTGTCGGAGAAGCTCATGGCGCTCAAGGACCGTATGCTGGCCGAGCACGGCCGCGCGGCGGAATAAGGAGGACGTGACATGCTCAACCGCGACTGCCTGGCCTGGGGCCAGAGTGAGAACATCATCCGCGACCTGACGGCCTACGCGCTCGTCCGCAAGGGCGAGATCGGAGCGGACAAGGTCTTCGATTTCAGCATCGGCAACCCCAGCGTGCCGACGCCGCCGGAGCTCACCGCCGCGCTGCGGGAGCTGCTGGAGGGCGACCCCGTCGCGCTGCACAGCTATACCCCCGCCGCGGGCTTCATGAGCCTGCGGCAGGCGATCGCCGACGATCTGAACGCCCGCTATCCGGGCGTGAACGTGCAGGGGAGCGGCGTGTACGTCACCTGCGGCGCCTCGGCGGGCCTCGCCATCTGCATGCGCGCGCTGCTGCAGCCGGGCGAGAAGGTGCTCGCCTTCGCGCCCTTCTTCCCGGAGTACCCGGTGTTCGCGGAGGCGGCCGGGGGCGAGCTGGTCACCATCCCGCCCGCCGCGGGCCTGCAGCCGGATCTGGACGCGCTGGCCGCCGCGCTCGACGAGCGCACCGCCGCCGTCATCGTGAACACGCCCAACAACCCCTCCGGCGTCGTCCTCTCGGACGAGAGCCTCACGCGCCTGTGCGGGCTGCTGCGCGAGGCGGAGCGGCGCTTCGGGCGGACGATCTATCTGGTGTCCGACGAGCCGTACCGCGAGCTGGTGTACGACGGCGAGCCGGTGCCCGGGCCGATCGCGTACTACGACGACACCGTCCTGTGCTACTCCTTCAGCAAGTC
>JAFUUR010000074.1 GCA_017477695.1 Oscillospiraceae bacterium
ATCTTTACGCCTCCATGGACCCGGCCAAAGAGGTCGGCGGCGATTTCTATGACTTCTTCCTGATCGACGACGATCATCTGTGCATGGTCATGGCGGATGTTTCCGGCAAGGGCGTGCCCGCGGCGTTGTTCATGATGGTCTGCAAGATCATCCTGCAGAGCGTCGCGATGCTGGGCGGATCTCCGGCTGAGATCCTGAACAAGACCAACGAGGCCATCTGCTCGAACAACGAAGCGCAGATGTTCGTCACGGTTTGGGTGGGAATCCTGGAGATCTCTACCGGGAAGCTGACGGCGGCCAACGCCGGGCACGAGTATCCCGTGCTCAAAAAGCCCAATGGACAGTTTGAGCTGTTCAAGGACAAGCACGGCCTTGTGATCGGCGCTATGGATGGCGTGCGCTACAGGCAATATGAGCTGCAGCTTGAGCCGGGCAGCAAGCTCTTTCTCTACACCGACGGCGTGCCGGAAGCGACGGATGCGGACAACCGGCTCTTCGGCACAGAGCGGATGCTCGAGGCGCTGAACAGAGATCCGGACGCTGAACCGGTGCAGCTTCTGAAAAACGTCCGCATCGCCGTGGACGACTTTGTGAAGGACGCCGAGCAGTTCGACGATCTGACCATGCTCTGCATGGAATACAGGGGGTTGAGGCATATGAAACCAAAGGAATATGAGCTGGAGCTCCCGGCCGAGGTCGAGCGTCTTGACGAAGTGCTGCCATTGATTGAGCGGCATCTGGAAGAGGCCGAATGTCCGCAGAAGGCGCAGATGCAGATCGCCGTGGCGGCGGAGGAGGTCTTCGTCAACATCGCGCAGTACGCCTACGCGCCCGGAACGGGTACGGCGACGGTACAAATGGAGCTCTCGGAAGAGCCCGCCGCCGTGACGCTTCGCTTTATCGACGGCGGTATGCCCTTCGACCCGCTCTCGAAGAGCGACCCGGACGTGACGCTTGCTGCGGAGGATCGGCAGATCGGCGGCCTCGGCATTTATATGACGAAAAAGGTCATGGACGACGTGAGTTACGAACGCAGGGGCGAGAAAAACATCCTGACGCTGAAAAAGAAGCTGTCGAACGATTCGCCGTTAAACAGACAGGGGGAAAAACATTGAAAACTGATCGCATCCTTGTGACAAACAAAGGAGCCGGCGTCACAGCCGCACTGGAACAGGCGGCGGCCGCGGCGGCCTATCGTGACCTGAATAAAAAAGAGACCCTGAGGCTATGCCTTCTTGCCGAGGAGATGCTCGGTATGCTTCGGGAAATCACGGGAGAGACCGAGGCAGGTTTTTGGCTGGAGTCCCAAAACAAACGCTTTTCGCTTCATTTGACGGCGCATCCCGTCATCACCGCCGCCATGCGGACGGAACTGCTTTCGGTTTCCACCAGCGGGAAAAATGACGCCGCCGTCGGATTTATGGGAAAACTGCGCGATATCATGGAGCGCGCCTTTGATGCGACCGAGGTGAAAGATCCGTCTGCCTATTATCTGCAGGGGCTCCTGCTCTCTTCCAGTATGGAAGGCCTCGATCCCATGACCTATTCCGCCGGCGCGACGATGGTCACGTGGTCTATGGAGAAATACAAGCGCACGATTTTAGAAGAGAAAGAGAACAACGCCGAGGCGATGCAGGAATGGGACGAGCTGGAGAAGTCCATTGTCGCCAATCTTGCGGATGAGGTGCGCATATCGCTCCGTGGCCGGGACGTCGAGCTGACGGTCTATAAGGACTTCGGCTGAACCTGCCCGGGAAAGCCGGTCGCGGCTTGAGTCCGCGAGCCTAAACATAAAACGGAGGATGATCCATGCAAGAAAAAATCGGACTGATCACCCTGGATTCCGCCGACGCGATCGGCCGCAGGGTCAACCAGATCCTGTCCGAGTGGCGGGGCGGGGAAAGCTTTCTGATCCCGTCGGAATGCCCGCGTTTCAGCAGCGGCGAGGGGAAATGTATCCTCAAGGAGTCGGTGAGGGACAAGGATATCTACATCCTGCTGGACGTCTGCAACACGTCTCTGACTTATCAGATGTTCGGTGAAGAAAACCGCATGTCGCCCGACGACCACTATCAGGATCTCAAGCGGGTGATCGCTGCATGCGGCGGCAGGGCAAAGCGGATCACGGTGATCATGCCGTTTCTGTACGAGGGCCGGCAGCACCGGAAAACGACCAGAGAATCCCTGGACTGCGCCGTGATGCTGCGGGAATTGGAAAACATGGGTGTTCACAGCTTGATTACCTTCGACACCCACGATCCGCGAATGCAGAACGTTGTGCCGCTGATGGGGATGGAGAACGTATCGCCCGCGCTGCAGTCCACGCAGGCGCTCCTGATGGAATACGAGGATCTTGTGCTCGACGGCGAGCATATGATGTTCATCGCGCCGGATGAAGGCGCGACCGAGCGGGTGGTCTTTCTGGCTTCTCTCTTCGGTGTGAACATCGGTATGTTTTATAAACGCCGGGATTATACCCGCATCGTGAACGGGAGCAACCCGGTGATCGCGCATGATTTTTGCGGCGGCTCTGTTGAGGGGAAGGACGTCATCGTAGCGGACGATATGATCGCCTCCGGAGGAAGCATATTGGATACGGCTCGGCAATTGAAGGAAATGGGTGCAAAGCGCGTTTTTATCTTTTCGACCTTCGGGCTGTTTACTTCCGGGCTTGACAAGTTTGACGACGCGTTCTCCAAAGGCTGGTTTGACCGGATCTTCACGACCAATCTGGTCTACCAGAAGCCGGAGCTGCTGCAGAGAGATTACTATTTCTCCGTCAGGATGGACCGCTATATAGCCGCGATCGTGGACACTCTCAACAAGGGAAACTCGCTGCACGATCTGATCAAGCCGGCGGGCAGGATCCATCAGATGGTGGAGCTTTACAGGAATGGGAACTGATACCAACGCATGAACCGGCCCGGACGGGCAGGAAAGGAATGGAGTTATGGCAGGAAGCAAATCGCTGTTTGACGAGTATATCCAGCAGGAAGTACAGAATGCTAAGGGCGTGTATTTCCCTGTAAAAACCGGGATCCTGCGGCGTCTGCTGACGAGGGAGGCTTATTGCGAGGATTTGCATCCGAATCCGGAGGACGAGTTCTGTATGCCTAAAGTCGGCCCGAATTACAGAATCATCTCAGAATACCAGCAGCAGTTTGCGGACGCGCTCAAGATGTCGCAGCACTATTATGAGGGCGAGCCGATTGTCGTGGAGCGGACACATCCGGAGGGATATCGGATCATCAACGGGCATCACCGCTGGGCGGCCGCGCTTCGAATGGGGCAAAGGAAGATCCCGGTCAAGGTCGTCAACCTCACGCACGAGGAGGACGTCCGAAAAATCCTCGCCAATTCCACGCACACAAAACGCGCGGCGCTCGATCTTGACGAGGTGCTGTTTCGCGCGGAGGGGCCGCTCGAGAGCGCGCTGCCCTTCCCGTGGAGCAGACTGTACAAGGAGAGGCTCCGGCGCGGCGTGCCGGCGCTGTTCCACTTCCTTGCCAAAAACGGCTACGATATCTGGCTGTATTCTTCAAACTACTATTCCACCGACTACATCCAGAACTATTTCCGCAAATATCATGTCAAGGTCACCGGCGTTATGACGGCGATCGGCAAGCGGGCTAACGCGGCCGGAGACACAGGGAAAAACCTTGAGAAGCTGATCACGAACAAATATTCCTCTACTGTCCACATCGACAACGATATGGTCCTGCTGATCGACAGAGAGACAAAGGAGTTCCGGGAGTTCCCGCTGAGCGGAGAGGACGCCGCCTGGTCGCAGGAGATCATGGACGCGATCGGGCAGATCGAAGCGCCGGAGAAGGAACAAACGCCATGAGAGTATCCTTTGATCTGGACGAGGTGCTCTTCGTCTCGCCCGAAACGCACAAGACCGAGCCGCCGCTTCCGTTCCCGCTGAGCAGGATCTATAAGGAGCGGCTCCGCCTGGGAACGCCCGCGCTGATCCGCGAGCTGCAGGAGCTCGGCTATGAGGTGTGGATCTACACCTCCTCCTTCCGCACGGAGAGCTATATCCGGCGTCTGTTCCGCTGCTACGGCGTCCGGCTCGACGGGATCGTGAACGGCGAGCGCCATCAGCGGGAGGTACAGCGCAATAACACGACTCCGCTGCCGCAGAAGCTGCCGAACCGCTACCGGATCTCGCTGCATGTGGACGACGAGAGCGTCGTTTGCTCCTGGGGGCGCGAATACGGCTACAGCACCTATCAGCTCAACGCCCAGGATGACGACTGGAAAGAGAAGATCCTGCAAAAGGCGAAAGAAGTGCAGGAAAAAGAGCGGCGCATCCGTGCCGAAGGCTAACGGAAGGGGACTTTTCCCATGAACGATCAGAAAGCCAATGCGAAAATGCTCACCAGGCTGATGTTCCGGCTGCTGCCGATCCAAATCCTGCTGGCGGCGGTCGGCTCGGTCAACGGCATCGTGTCCAGCTTCTTTGCCAGCAACTTTGTGGGCGTCGACGCGATGAGCGCCGTGGGCCTTTACAGCCCGGTCAATATGTTCTTCTCGGCCATCAGCCTGATCCTGGTGGGCGGATCGGTGATCCTCTGCGGCAAATACATGGGGCAGAATCAGCAGGACGAGCTGCAGAGCACCTTCTCTTTGAACATGATCCTCTCCGTCCTGATCACGGTCGTCTTTTCGCTGCTGTTTCTGCTGCTCGGCCTTTTTGATCTGACCGGGTTTATGACCCGGGACGAGACGGTGCGCCCGCTGTTCAACCGCTATCTGCTGGGGCAGACGATCGGGCTTGTGCCGCTGTTTCTCGGCAATTCCTTCGCGGCCTTTCTTTCTCTTGAGAACAAAAGCCGCTATACGACGATCGCCAGCATCCTTTATATCCTTGCCAACATCATTCTCAACGCCCTCTTTGTCCAATGGCTGCACCTGGAAGCCTTCGGCCTCGCGCTGGCCTCCTCGCTGGGCCTGTGGGTTTTCCTTGCCGCGGAGCTTTGGCCGTTCCTGAAGGGAGAGACGCATCTGCGCATCCGCCTGCGGAAGCCTTGCTGGAAAGAAGCCCTCCTGCTTTATAAGACCGGTCTGCCCGGTGCTGCCGGCAACGGGTATCAGACGCTGCGCGGCTATCTGGTGAACCGCCTGCTTGACGCTTTCGTCGGAAGCGTCGGCATCTCGGCTTTTGCCGCGGCAAACAACCTGCTTAGCATCTTCTGGTCCGTGCCTCTGGGCATGATGGCCGTTTCCAGGCTGCTGTTTTCCGTCAGTATCGGCGAGGAGGACCGCCAGACGCTCACCGACGTCATGCGCGTCATGCTCCGGCGCTTCGTCCCGCTGATGGCGGCGATCTGCGCGCTGCTGATCCTGTGCGCCGAGCCGCTGACACGCATCTTCTACCGCGATCCCGCTGAGCCGGTCTATATGATGACCGTGTGGGGACTTCGCATCCTGCCGCTGTGCATGCCGCTGGCGATCATCAGCATGCACTTTACCAGCTACAGTCAGAGCTCCGGGAAGGCCGGCCTTGTCTATCTGATCGCGCCGATCGACGGTGTGATCTGCGTGGCAGGCTTTACCGCGCTTTTGATCCGCGCTGTCGGTGTGAGGAGCGTTTACATCGCCAACGTTCTCAACGGCCTTGTGGTGCTCCTTGTGATCATCGGCTATGCCTGGGTGAAAAAGAAACGCTTTCCGCGCAGCATGGACGATCTGATGGCCATCCCGGACGATTTCGGAGCGAGGTCAAGCGAGCGCATGGATCTGAGCGTCAGGAGCATGGAGGGCGTCGTTACGGTCTCCCAACAGA
>JAFUUR010000075.1 GCA_017477695.1 Oscillospiraceae bacterium
GAGCCGGAGGAGGATGCGCTGGTGGTCGACACCATGATCCTCAAGGAAGCCGACGACAACATGATCAACACGTACACGCTGCTGGCCGTCAACCCCGACGCTCCCTTCGTGGATGCCGACGGCAACGCCGTGGCGGACGTGGAGCTGAACACCGTTGGCGCCGCGGCCCTTATCAACTGGCTGCTGAGCGAAGAGGGCCAGGATCTGGCGGCCAACTACGGCTTTGCCGAGTACGGCGAGTATCTCTTCTACCTGAAGGACGACCGGCCCATCTCCACCGCTGAGATCCCGGCTGCCACCGAAGAGACCAAGCAGATCCGCCTCTCCACCACCACCTCCGTCAACGACTCCGGCCTGCTCGGCTATCTGCTGCCGATCTTTGAGGAGAAGTACGGCTATGAGACCGAGATCTATTCCGCCGGTACCGGCAAGGCCATCGCCAATGCCAAGATGGGCAACGCCGACCTGATCCTGGTCCACGCCAAGAAGCAGGAGGAAGCCTTCGTTGAGGACGGGTTCGCCTACGTGCTCGACGGCATGGAGGCTGAGCGCATGAGCTACATGTACAACTACTTCGTGCTCTGCGGCCCCTCCGCCGACCCCGCCGGTGTGAAGGACGCTGCCGACGTGCTGGAGGCCTTTAAGGCCATTGCCGACGGCAAGTACACCTTCATTTCCCGCGGCGACGGTTCCGGCACCCACACCAAGGAGCTGGCCCTCTGGCCTGAGGAGCTGGGCATCACCGCCGAAGCCGAGAGCTTTGCCGACTACACCGATTGGTACGTCTCCGCCAATGCGGGCATGGGCGCGTGCCTGGTCATGGCCGAGGAGATGGGCGCCTACATCCTCACGGACAAGGCGACCTTCCTGACCTTCGTTGCCAACGACGGCGTCATGTAAGCCTTGATTTACAAAGCGATTTCGATTAAGATAGCCTTGGGAGTTTTCTCCCAAGGCTATCGTTTCATGAGGTCAACATGGGTTCTTCGATTCAAAAAGCCATAGCCCTGATCCTCTCGGCGGATCGGGAGCTGCTGAACATCCTGGGCACCACGGCCAGAGTCAGTCTCACCAGCTCCGTGATCGCGCTGCTCATCGGCGTGCCCGTCGGCATCTGGCTGGGCGCCTGCCGCTTTCGTGGGCGCGGCGCGCTGGTGGTCGTGAACCGCACGCTGATGGGCATGCCGCCGGTGGTCTGCGGCCTGCTGTTCTATATGCTGTTTTCCGGCGTGGGGCCCTTCAGGCATCTCAAGCTCCTCTTTACCGTGAAGCTCATGATCGTTGCGCAGGTGGTCCTCATCACGCCCATCGTCGTCGGCAACATGGAGACCTACGTCTCGGATATCGCCCCCGCCATGCGGGAGACTGCCAAGGGCCTCGGCTTCGGCCTGGGCAAACGCTTCCTGCTGCTGCTCAACGAGTGCGTCTATCCCATCTTCTCTGTGTACCTGCTGGCCTTCGCCCGTGCGATCGCGGAGGTGGGCGCGGTGTCCATGGTGGGCGGAGCCATCGCCTGGAAGACGAACGTCATGACAACGGCCATCATGCAGTACACCAACCGGGGCAACTTCACCCTGGGCATCGCGCTGGGGCTGATCCTGATGACTCTTTCGCTGATCGTGAACGTTGTGCTGAGTCTGATGCAGAGGAGGATGAGCCGATGAAGATCCTCCCGCTGAAAAAGACGTATGCGGGGAAAACCGTGCTGGATCTGCCGGAGATCGAACTCGGGACCGGACGGGTCACCGCTGTGATCGGCGCAAACGGCAGCGGCAAATCCACCTTGGCCAAGCTGCTTGCCGGGATCGAGCGGCCGGATGAACGGAGCTGGAAAGCGCCCGCCGTCCGTATCGGGTATATGCCGCAGAAAAGCTACGCCTTTCGGATGAGCACCGCGCGCAACGTCGCCCTGAACGGAGACGACGCGCAGCGCAGACAGCATCTGCTGAAAGTCCTGCAGCTGGAGCCGCTTGCCCGGCAGCGGGCAAAGAAGCTCTCCGGCGGGGAGACGGCAAAAATGGCGCTGGCGCGGCTTCTGATGGGGCGCTATGAGCTGCTGATCCTGGACGAGCCGACCGCGGCGATGGACATGGAATCCACTTTCGCCGCCGAGGGCCTGATCGCCGGCTACTGTAAGGAGACCGGCTGTGCCGTCCTTCTCATCACCCACAGTATCCGACAGGCGCAAAGGCTCGCAGATGAGGTCCTTTTCCTGCACCGCGGCGAGCTGGCCGAGCGGGGGAGCGCCGCGCAGCTCCTGGCGGCGCCCGCCCGCGAGGAGACGAAAAGCTTTCTCGAATTCTACGGGATGTAGCCGGATACGGCGACCGACCAAGCGGGGCCGGGGATCGCTTATGAGCGAGCGATCCCCGGCTCCGCTTGCAGTGCTTCGTCGAGCTGTCGGGATTTTTCGTCGGGAGCCTGTCCGCAAAGGGAACTTTTGCACGGTAGCGTCGTCGAACAACTGGCGGTTTTTTTGGAGAGCCGATCAAAAAGCAAAAGGGGAGTTCGATCATGCAGGGCAGGCAGAAGTGCAGGATCCTGAAAGAGATACGCCAACGCATCGCCGACGAGAACGACATCCCATACGTGACCCGTGAGTGTCACTTTCAGGGCGCGTGCAGGGGGACCTGCCCGCGCTGTGAAAGCGAGCTGCGCTATCTCGAGCAGCAACTGGCACGGCGGGCTGCCATGGGCAAAAGGGTCGCGGTCGCCGCGCTGTGCGCGGGCATGGCCTTCACCGCGGCTGGCTGCGGCCCGCGCGGACAGCAGGGCGGCGCCTCCGGGACGGAGCAGGAGCTCTCCGGCATGCTGCCCTACGAGGGCAGCGAGCCGACGGAAGAGCCGGAGGTCGTCATAGAGACAGGCGAGGTGTACTATCCCGAGGACGAGCGGTGCCCGTCCGACGAAGGGCTGCCGCCGGAGGAGGGCTTGCCGCCGTATGCGCCGGAACTGTCCGGCGCCGTCGCCTGGCCCGAGGAGAGTGAGAATGGATGAGCCGCTGTTTCCGCTGCTCAGTCTGTCGCGGCTGCGCATGGGAACGGACGGCACGGGCGTCACGACGCTGATCGCCGGCGCGGGCTGCCCGCTGCACTGCCGCTGGTGTATCAACGAACGCCTGCTGCGGGAGGCGCCGGTCGAGTCGGTGAGCGCGCCGGAGCTGATCCGCCGCGTCGCAGTCGACGACCTGTATTTTCGTGCCACCGGCGGAGGAGTGACCTTCGGCGGAGGAGAGGCGCTGCTGCACGCGGGATTCATCAGGCGCTTCCGGGCGCTCTGTCCTTCGGCGTGGCACGTCAGCGTGGAGACCAGTCTCGCCGTTGCGCGTGAGCAGCTCATCCTCGCCCTCGACGCGGCGGATCTCTTTATCGTGGACTGCAAGGCTATGGACGGGGAGATCTACCGTGCCTACACGGGGGGCGACATCGCTCTGATGCGCGGGAACCTGCGCCTGCTGCTGGAAGAGGCCGGACCGGAGCGCGTCATCGTCCGCGTGCCGTATATCCCGGGGTATAATACCGCTGAGGATCAGACGCGCAGCGCCGAGGCGCTCCGTGCCATGGATGTGACCAGACTGGATCTGTTCTCCTACGTGATCCGTGAGGGCGGGGCTTGAACGCGGCGAAAAGCTTTTTCGCTTTCCGCCAACATACATTTTAGAAAACGGAGGGAGAACCATGAAAGAGATCGAGCTGTTTCACCTGACGCACTGCCCCTACTGTGTGAACGCCGGAAGGGCGATCGAGGAGCTGAAGCGGGAAGACCCGGCCTATGCGGAGATCCGCATCCGCTGGATCGAGGAGAGCGAGGAGCCTGAGCTGGCCGACAGCCGGGATTACTACTACGTGCCGACGATCTACTGCGGCGGGGAGAAGCTCTACGAGGCGAGACCGACGCACGGCTATGAGACGATCAAAAAGCACGTCCGCGCCGCTCTTGACATGGCGCTCGGGCGCTGAACGCACACGGCGTATAATATAAAATATAAATAGAAAGACCTCCCGCTTCGGATAAACCCGAAGCGGGAGGTCTTTTGCGGCGCATGGGATCACAGCTCCAGCACGACGAACTGGAAGCCCGGCATATGCAGTACGCCGTCCTGCTCGTTGAAATCCGGCAGGTTGTTCAGAAGCACCGCCTTGACGGGAGCGGGCAGCGGCAGATCCTGCGGCGCCTTCCCAAAGTTGCCCGCGACCAGCAGCGTCCTGTCGCCGCGGCGGTAGTAGGCCATCAGGTCGCACTGCTCCGGGCGGTAAGGCACCGTCTCGCCGTAGACCACGGTCTCAGCGTATGCGGCGCTCTTGCGCAGGGCGATGAGCTTGCGGTAAAAGCTGTAGACCGAGTCCTCGCGCCCGCGCTGCTCGGCCAGATTGATGCGCGTATAGTTGGGGTTCAGCGGCAGCCAGGGCGTCCCGGTGGTAAAGCCGGCGCCGGGGCCGCCGTCCCACTGGACAGGCGTGCGGGCGTTGTCCCGGGAGAAGGGCGCCACGGCGGCTAAAGCCTCCGCTTCGGACAGCCCTGCCCGCCGGGCTACCCGGTACTCGTCCAGGGTGTTGATGTCGTCCACCTGGGCGATGTCGGTGAACACGGTATTCTCCATGCCGATCTCCTGCCCCTGGAAAAGGAAGGGCAGACCCCGCAGCATGAAGTTCAGACCGCCCAGCATCTTCTTGGCCGTCTCACTGTGCTCGCCTTCCGGCAGATAGTGAGAGACGCCCCGCGGCTCGTCATGGTTTTCGATGATATTGGACAGAAAGCCCACGCCCGCGCTGCGCGCCTGGGCGCCGAAGCAGGCGGCCTTGTACTCCTCCGCGGTGGGACGGCGCCAGGCGTACCAGCCCCGGGGGTCCCGGGCCAGTATGTGCTCGGCAAAGTCGAACATGCTGGAGAAATAGCCGTCGTCGCCGATGATCAGCGGCAGATCCTCCGTCTTCTCGTCGAAGACCTCGCCCACGGAGAAGGCGTCGTACTTATGGAAGGTCTCGTCGGCCATCTCTTTCAGGAAGAGGTTCACACCCTCCGCCTTTTCCAGCATGCGCCGGATGGCACAGAGGCCGTCGTCCCGGTCCGCGGGAAAGTCCTGGAAGGGGAGGAGCTTTTTGATGTTGATGATCGCGTCGATGCGAAAGCCGCCCAACCCCTTGTCCAGCCACCAGTTGATCATCTTGTAGATCTCCTGCCGGAGCGCTGGGTTTTCCCAGTTGAGGTCGGGCTGCTTCTTGTGGAAGGCGTGGAAATAGATCTTGTCCGTGTGGCCCGGCAGCAGATCCCAGCAGGGGCCGCCGAAATAGCTGCGCCAGTTGCAGGGGAGCTTTTCCCCCTCGTGCCAGTCGCGGATATAAAAGAACTGCCCGTAAGGCCCGTCCGGGTCGGCGCAGGCTTTCCGGAACCACTCGTGCTCGTCCGAGCAGTGGTTGATGACGAGGTCCATCACGATGGAGATGCCGCGCCGCTTCGCTTCGGCGATCAGCTCGTCCATATCCTCCATGGTGCCGAAGCGCGGGTCGATGGCGTAGTAGTCCGAGATGTCGTAGCCCTGGTCGGCCAGCGGCGAGCAATAGACGGGGGAGAGCCAGACGAGGTCGACCCCCAGCTCCTGCAGATGATCCAGCTTGCCGATCACGCCCCGCAGATCACCGATACCGTCTCCATTGCTGTCGCAGAAGCTTTTTGGATAGATCTGGTACGCGACTTTTCCGTGCCACCATTTGCGCTGCATATATTTGTCCTCCCGCTGCAGTTTTTGATCGCACCTCATTCTACAAGAAACGCGGGGAACTTGCAAGAGTGAGTTGCGCCCGGGATAAGGCTTTCAAGCTTTGGCAGATGCCACATATTTATGTACGGTTTTTTGTGAGAAATGACCATTTTGGGCAATTACTTCAAAATCCTTTGCTTTTGCCGGGAGAAAGTGATAGAATTAACACAACCATCGCGGAGCATACCGCGCTGGTAATATTCGTAAAGAAGTGAGGAAATGCAAATGAAGAAGTTACTTGCTCTGCTTCTGGCGCTGGTCATGGTCGTGGCTTTGGCCGCCTGCGGCGTCACCACCGAGAACGCTGCGGCGCCCGCCGCCAGCAGCGGCTCCGAGCCTGCCGCGGACAGTGGCGCCGCCGGCAGCGGCGTGCGTCTGTTCAACGGCAAGATCGAGATCGCGACTCCGCTCGAGCATGCCGCCCAGGTCTATGAAGAGGCCACCGGCAAGCACGTCGAGGTCGAGTCTCTCGGCGGCGGCGTTGACCTGCAGGCCACGCTGAAGCAGTACTATCAGGCCGGCAACATGCCCGACATCTTCGTCGGCGAGGGTGCCGAGGACTTCAACAACTGGTCCGGCATGATGGTCGACATGGCCGACCAGGCCTGGGCTGCCGATACGGACGCCGGCTTCGTTGACGAGGCTACCGGC
>JAFUUR010000076.1 GCA_017477695.1 Oscillospiraceae bacterium
AATGGGTAAAATTATCGGTATTGATCTCGGAACAACCAACAGCTGCGTTGCCGTGCTCGAGGGCGGCGAACCTGTCGTCATCGCAAACGCAGAAGGCTCCCGCACCACTCCGTCGGTCGTGGCGTTTGCAAAGAACGGCGAGCGTATGGTCGGCCAGGTCGCAAAGCGTCAGGCCGTCACCAACCCGGATCGCACCATCTCTTCCATCAAACGTGAGATGGGCTCCAACTACAAAGTAACCATCGACAACAAGGCCTATACACCGCAGGAAATCTCCGCCATGGTGCTGCAGAAGCTGAAAGCGGACGCGGAGGCTTATCTCGGACAGACGGTGACCGAAGCGGTCATCACGGTTCCTGCTTACTTCACCGATGCACAGCGTCAGGCGACCAAGGACGCCGGCAAGATCGCCGGCCTCGATGTCAAGCGTATCATCAACGAGCCGACGGCAGCAGCTCTGGCCTATGGCGTCGACAAGGAGCAGGAGCAGCGCATCATGGTCTATGACCTGGGCGGCGGCACCTTCGACGTGTCTGTGCTGGAGATCGGCGACGGCGTCATCGACGTGCTGGCCACCGCCGGCAACAACCGCCTGGGCGGCGACGACTTCGACGCCTGCATCACCAAGTATCTGGTGGACGAGTTCAAGAAGGCCGAAGGCATCGACCTATCCAACGACAAGGTCGCCATGCAGCGTCTGCGTGAAGCTGCCGAGAAGGCAAAGATCGAGCTCTCCGGCGTCACCACCTCCAACATCAACCTGCCGTACATCACGGCGGACGCCACCGGCCCGAAGCACCTCGACGTCACCCTCTCCCGCGCAAAGTTCAACGAACTGACCCATCACCTGGTCGAGAAGACCACCGGCCCGGTCAAGCAGGCGCTCGCCGACTCCGGCCTGCAGCCCAGTGACATCAGCAAGGTCCTGCTGGTCGGCGGATCCAGCCGTATTCCGGCCGTGCAGGAGATGGTCAAGTCCCTGACCGGCAAGGAAGGTTTCAAGGGCATTAACCCCGATGAATGCGTCGCCATCGGCGCTGCCATCCAGGGCGGCGTCCTGAACAAGGATGTGGACGGCATCGTCCTCGTCGATGTCACCCCGCTGTCCCTCGGCATTGAGACCCTGGGCGGTGTCTGCACCAAGCTGATTGACCGCAACACCTCCATCCCGACCCGCAAGAGCCAGGTGTTCTCCACCGCGGCCGACAACCAGACCTCCGTCGAGGTCAACGTCCTGCAGGGCGAGCGCGAGATGGCGCAGTACAACAAGAGCCTCGGCCGCTTCCATCTGGACGGCATCGCCCCGGCCCGCCGCGGCGTGCCGCAGATCGAGGTCACCTTCGATATCGACGCCAACGGCATCGTGAACGTCTCCGCCAAGGATCTCGGCACCGGCAAGGAGCAGCACATCACCATCACCGCATCCTCCAACATGTCCAAGGAGGACATCGACAAGGCCGTCAAGGAGGCCGAGATGTACGCCGCAGAGGACGCCAAGCGCAAGGAAGAGGTCGACGTGCGCAACCAGGGCGACCAGATGGTCTACCAGACCGAGAAGACCATGCAGGAGCTGGGCGACAAGCTCGACGGTGCGGAGAAGGCCGAAGTCGAGAGCAAGCTGAACGCGCTCAAGCACGCCCTCGAGGGCACCGACACGGCTTCCATCAAGGCCGCCACCGAGGAGCTGACGCAGGCCTTCTACAAGCTCAGCGAGAAGCTCTATCAGCAGGCCAATCCCCAGGGCGCTCCGGGCGCGGGCTACGATCCCAGCCAGGGCGCGGCCGGCGGCCCCCAGGGCGGGCAGGACTACTATGACGCCGACTACACCGTGGTCGACGACGACAAGTAAGAAACTCCTCTCTTTCCTCTCTTTCAATATCTCTCAAGTCTTTGAGCTGGGGATCTTTCCTCAGCTCATTGACGCGCATTTCAACAGGATCGGAGAACTTTCATGGCAGATAAACGCGATTATTACGAGGTGCTCGGCGTAAGCAAGGGCGCTACGGCGGATGAGATCAAAAAAGCATACCGGAAGATCACCAAGGCCAACCACCCGGATCTGCACCCCGGCGACAAGGAGTGCGAGGAGCGCTTCAAGGAGGCGAACGAGGCCTACGAGGTGCTGTCCGACGAGGAAAAGCGCAAGAAGTACGACCAGTTCGGCCACGCGGCCTTTGACCCCAACGCGGGCTTCAACGGCGGCGCGGGCTTCGACGGCTTCGGCGACCTGGGCGACATCTTCGGCGATCTCTTCGGCGGCTTCGGCGGGTTCGGCGGCTTCGGCGGCCAGACCCGGAACCCGAACGCGCCCCGCCGGGGCGACAACGTGCGCGCCGCGGTGAACATCAGCTTCGAGGAGGCCGCCTTCGGCTGCGAGAAGGAGGTCACCGCGCCCCGCGTGGAGCAGTGCCCGGACTGTAACGGCAGCGGCTGCGCCCCCGGCACCACGCCCGAGATCTGCCCGGACTGCAACGGCAGCGGCACCGTGCGCACCACCACGCGCACGCCCTTCGGCATGGCCCAGTCCACCGGCGCCTGTTCGAAGTGCCGCGGTACCGGCAAGATCATCCACCAGCCCTGCAAGAGCTGCAGAGGGATGGGCCGTATCCGCCGCCAGCATAAGATGACCGTGAAGATCCCCGCCGGCATCGACGACGGGCAGACCATCTCCCGCGCCGGCTACGGCGACACCGGCGTCAACGGCGGCTCACCCGGCGATTTGCTCATCTCCGTCACCGTCCGGCCGCACCCCGTGTTCGAACGCGACGGGAGCTCCGTCGTCATGGAGCAGGAGATCAGCTACGCGCAGGCGGCGCTCGGCGCGGAGGTGGAGGTCCCCACGCTCGACGGCAAGGCCAAGCTGACCATCCCCGAGGGCACGCAGTCCGGCACGGTGTTCCGGATGCGCGGCCGGGGCATCCCCTATCTGCGCGGCAGCGGCCGCGGCGATCAGTTCGTCTCCGTCAAGGTCGTCGTCCCGAAGAACCTCAACGCCAACCAGAAGGAGCTGCTGCGGCAGTTCGCGTCGGCCATGGGCGAGCAGGACCACGCCGGCAAGGGCATCTTCGGCAAGAAGAAAAAATGATCCATACGTACAGCGAAGACCGGAACGGGCGTCCCGTTCCGGTCTTCGTTTAATTCCGGCCTCCCGCGTGAGGCAGACGAGGTCTTTTTTCAACGGCGTGCTTTTTCATACGAAGCGCTTGCTTTAGAAACAGCTTTATTCGTCTGCGCTCCGCCGCAGGGCCTTGAGCTCCTGTGCCACCTTGCGCCGCCTTACCGTCAGCGCGCGCCACAGGCGGCGGAAGAACAGCAGCGGCCGCAGCAGGGGATGGCGGGCAAAGAAGGGGTAGGCCGCCTCCACCTCGCCCCGCGAGAGGAAAAGCCGCCTCGTGAGATACCGCAGGCGCCCCGCAGCGCCGCCTCCCAACCGCCCGACGCGGTTGTCGACGCGGTTGTCGAGCCGGCCGTGCGTCCCCGACAGCATCATATACGCAAGCCGCTCCTCATCCTCGCCGCTGAGCGCCTCGCCCGAGAACAGGCGCAGCGCGAGCGCGCGGCTGTTCTCCTCGTAGTCCGTGATGCCGAGCTTTTCCGTCTGCTCGCGGATATAGGCCCGGTCGAGCGTGCCGGCGAAATGCCGCTCCATCACGAACACGTCCAGCAGCGCGCGCAGGCCGATGCCGCCGTTTGAATAATGCTTGGCAGCGTGCGCCGTCTGATAGACGTAAAGATCCTCGGGGCTGAAGTGGTAGCCGCAGGCGTTCCCCTCGTCCTTGAGCAGGCGCGTCTTCACGTCGCGGTAATAAGTATAGAACTTCTCGTCGTGCGCGGTGCTGAACAGGCAGCGGTGCATCTCAAAGTTGCACACCGGCTCCTTGAAGAACACGTCCTGATGCCCGCGCCCGAAGCGCTTGGCGGTGAAGCCGCAGCGCTCCATTACGGCCTTCATCTCCCCGTCGCGCGAAGCGTCGTAGAGGATGTCGAAATCCGTCATTTCCCGCTGCCAGAAGGCCGGGTACCAGTCGGAGAGCACCTGCCCTTTGAGCGGCACGTACCAGATCCCCGCCTCTTCGAGCCCCGCGAGGACGGCCGCGCGCTCCCGGTCCATCAGCACCCGCTTGCGGATGGCCAGGCCCTTCGCGCGCGTAAAGGCCTCGTCGCGCACGCCCGCGCGCTCCAGCGCGGCGGCCGTGATCGCGCACAGGCTGTGGCGCTGCGCCGCTTCAAAGAGCCGCGTGAGGTCCAGCGCCCGGGCGCGCTCCTTTTCGGGCGGCTGCCCGTTGAGCTCACAGGCGATCAGCCACGCCAGCTCGCCGACCGCATTTCGATACTCCTCTCGCGTCATACTTCCTCGATCCCGTCCTCCGTAAAGCGCAGCACGCGGTCACAGATCTCCAGCGCCGCGGCGCGGTGCGTCACGATCACGACCGTCTTATCCGTGAGCCGGCGCAGGTTTTCCAGCAGGCGGCGCTCCGTCTGCGCGTCGAGCGCG
>JAFUUR010000077.1 GCA_017477695.1 Oscillospiraceae bacterium
AAGTATCCCGCCGTGCAGTACGTCAACCGGCTCATGATGCACGACTGGGGCCAGCGGGTGATCCGCTTCTACGACCCGGACGGCAACCTGATCGAGGTGGGTACGCCCATGGGATAAGGCTCCGCTTTTCCGCGGCGCGCCAGGAAACACAAAGCAGCCCGGCATGACCGATTTCGGTCATGCCGGGCTGCCGCTATATGACGCTTTTGCCGTTCAGGTCCCGGCGCGGGCGAGCTTTGGGCGGCGCTGGCGCTCGCCGCGGTTCTGGATCAGGATGCCCGTGAGGATCAGCGCCGCGCCGACGACGCCCGCGGCGCCCAGACGCTCCCGCAGGAACACCGCGCCGAGCACGGCCGCCGTCAAGGGGTTGAGCGCGCAGAAGGTCCCCGCCCGTTCGGCGCTGACGTAGCGCTGGGCGACGGGCTGCAGCGTGAAGCCGAAGCAGCTGCACACGAGCGCGAGCGCGAGGATCATGCCCCATTCCGCGCCGCCCTGCGGCAGGCGCGGTGTCTCAAACAGGAACGCGCCCGCGACGCCCAGCAGCCCGAGAAAGCCCACCTGCAGGATACCGAGCACGAGCGGGTCGTCCTCCCGGGAGAGCTTGGCGGTGAGGAGGATCGCGCAGGCGTAGAGCACGGAGGCCAGCAGGCACAGCAGCTCGCCCAAACCGAGGTGGAAGCTGCTCTTGCCGAGCGTCAGCAGCGCGACGCCCGCGAGCGTCACGCCCGCGCTGAGCAGCGTCTTGCCGCTC
Organism: Oscillospiraceae bacterium; assembly: GCA_017477695.1. Lineage (GTDB taxonomy): Bacteria > Bacillota > Clostridia > Oscillospirales > Oscillospiraceae > Limivicinus. The sequence goes on from JAFUUR010000077.1 coordinate 752, forward strand.
GGGCGCTGCCGATGCAGGGCCGCCGCCAGCAGCGGCACCCATACGACGGCGGTGTTCTCCAGGAACGAGGTGGTGGACGAGTCCGTCGCGCGCAGGCCGTACAGCTCCGCCGTCATGACCGCGAAGAAGGTCCCGCCCAGGGCGAAGCCCCGCGCCACCGTGGCGAGCCGGATGCCCCGGAAGCGCTTCCAGAACAGCAGCAGCAAAACGGCAAAAGCCAGCGTGAAGCGCAGGCCCATCAGGGTGAAGGGGCCGAGGCTGCGCATGCTCAGCCGGGAGAACAAAAGGGACGTGGCCCGGGCGACGATGACCGACGCCAGGAGGATCTCCGCGCTTCTCTGCTTCATATTCCGCACCCGCCTTTCCAGTACTTGACAAAAGTATAATCCCGCTATATCCTTGCGTAAAGCGAAAGTTTAGAAAGTTTCTTTTGACAAATCAGCAAAGGAGAGACCTGTATGGAGACGGAAAAAGTCAGCGTGCTGCTGGGCGTCATCGAGGCGGGGTCCCTGTCCGCGGCGGCGGAGAAGCTGCGCTATACGCCCTCCGGGCTCAGCCGGATGCTGGCAGCGCTGGAGGAGGAGACGGGCTTCCCGCTGCTGCGCCGGGGCCGCTGGGGCGTGACACCGACGGCGGAATGCCGGGAGCTGCTGCCGCAGATGCGCCGCCTCGTACAGGCGGAGGAGCAGTACCGCGAGCAGGCGGCGGCCCTGCGCGGGCTCGAGGCGGGGCGGCTGTCCATCGGTAGCTCGTACGGTATCTATTACCGCTCGCTCGCGAAGCTCGCCGCGGATTTTTGCCGCCTGCACCCCGGCATCCGCGTGGATCTCGTGGGCGGCAGCAGCACGGAGCTGGCCCGCGCCGTCCTCGAGGGGCGGGTGGATCTGTGCATCATCAGCCGGCGCGACGGGGGTTTTGACTGGCTCGGTCTGCGAGATGATCCGCTCGTGGCCGTCCTGCCGCCGGAGCACCCCTGCGCCGGAGACGCGGCCTATCCGCTGCGCCGCTTCGCGCAGGACCCCTTCATCGAGATCCGCCCCGGCAAGGAGACGGACAACTCCCGCTGCTTTCTGCA
>JAFUUR010000078.1 GCA_017477695.1 Oscillospiraceae bacterium
ATGAGCATGCAGGAGTGCGAGACGAATCTCGGCGTCATCGCAAAGTCCGGCTCCGGCGCTTTCAAGGCCGAGATGGACAGCTCCAAGGCCGAGGATCTGAGCATCATCGGCCAGTTCGGCGTGGGCTTCTACTCCGCCTTCATGGTGGCCGACGAGGTCACCGTGCGCACGCGCAAGTACGGCGAGGAGCAGGGCGTGCAGTGGCAGAGCCGCGGCGCCGACGGCTACACCGTCACCCCCATCGAGAAGGACGGCGTCGGGACCGACGTCATCATGCACATCAAACCCGACACCGAGGAGGAGATCTACGGCAGCTACCTCGAGGTCTGGAAGATCAAGGCCCTCGTGAAGAAGTACTCCGACTACGTGCGCTGGCCCATCCGCATGGACGTCGACCGGCAGGAGCGCTTCGAGACCGGCGAGAAGAACGACGACGGACAGCCCAAGTACGAATACCGCACGGTCACCGAGAACGAGACCATCAACAGCATGATCCCCATCTGGCAGCGCAGCAAGAGCGAGGTCACGGACGACGACTGCATCCAGTTCTATAAAGAGAAGAACCACGGCCGCAAGGATCCGGTCGCCCTGGTGCGCATCAACGCCGAGGGCGCGGTGAGCTACAAGGCGCTGCTCTTCGTCCCGGGCGACGAGAACGAGAACGCCTTCGCCGGGGACAACAAGGGCGGCATCACGCTCTACTCCAACGGCGTCATGATCATGGAAAAGTGCGACAAGCTCGTGCACGATTATTTCGAATTCGTCAAGGGCGTGGTCGATTCGCCCGACCTGTCGCTGAACATCTCGCGCGAGCTGCTGCAGCACGACAGGCAGCTGCGCATCATCGGGCAGAACCTCGAAAAGCGCATCAAGGGCGAGCTGGAAAAGCTCATGCGCGACGACCGGCCCAAGTACGAGGCCTTCTACGCCGGCTGCGGGACGGATCTCAAGGTGGGCGTGTGCGACGAGTACGGCCGCTATAAGGATTTCCTGCGCGACCTGCTGATCTTCTACACCTCGGAGGACCGCCAGGTCACGCTGAAGGAGTACGCCGAGAACATGCCCGAGAGCCAGAAGGCGATCTACTACGCCTCGGCCGACACGGTCAAGCACGCGATGAGCCTGCCCCAGTGCGAGGAGGTCCGCAAGCGCGGCTACGAGCTCATCTATCTGACCAGTCCCCTCGACGAGATGGTGCTGGAGAACCTGCGCGAGCAGGACGGCAAGCGCTTCTGCAACGTGGTGACGGACGATCTCGGCTTCGAGACCGAGGAGGAAAAGAAGGCCGCCGAGGAGCGCGATATCGAGAACAAGGAGCTGCTGGACTTCGTCAAGGAGTCCGTCGGCGAGGCGGTGGCGAAGGTGCGCCTGTCCAGAAAGCTCGCCAGCCAGCCCTGCTGCTTGACCACCGAGGGCGGCATCACGCTCGAGATGGAGCGCTACTTCCGCCACGGGCCGAGCGAGGAGATGCGCAAGCTGCGCGCCACGCGCGTGCTGGAGCTCAACCCCGAGCACCGCGCCTTCGCCGCGCTCAGAGAGGCCTATGAAAACGACAGGGACCGGGCGGCCAAGCTCTCGCAGATCCTGTCCGTCCTGGCGGAGATGACCTCCGGCGTGGACGTGGAGGATCCCGCGGCCTTCGCCGCGCTGGTGGCGGAGCTGTTCTGACCGCCGCGAATACGACCCGGCGCCCCGCAGGGAGGCCGGAAGGAAAGGAACCCAGATGAAACCACGGCTCGGGATCTACATCCATATACCGTTTTGCGCCAGCAAGTGCAGCTACTGCGACTTTTATTCGCTCGCCGGCTGCGACGGGCTGATGCCGGAATACCACAGGGCGCTCATCGCGCACATGGAGGAATCCGCCCACGCCATCAAGAACTATGAGGTGGACTCCGTCTATTTCGGGGGCGGCACGCCGAGCTACTACGGCGCGGAGCATCTGATCGAGCTGTTCGACGTGCTCAAGGCCAACGGGAACGTGCGCATGGACGCGGAGGTCACCGTGGAGTGCAACCCAGACAGCGTCACGCTCGCCGATCTGAAGCTGCTGCGGCAGGAGGGCGTCAATCGCCTGTCGCTCGGCCTGCAGGCCACGGACAACGACCTGCTCAAGCTCATCGGCCGGCGGCACAACTTCCAGCAGGCGATGCGCGCCGTGGAGGACGCGCGCAGGGCGGGCTTTGACAATCTGAGCCTGGACCTGATGTACGGGCTGCCCAGCCAGACCAAGAGCGACTGGGCAGATACCCTTGCCAAGACCGTGGAGCTGCACCCGGAGCACCTGTCCTGCTACGGGCTGAAGCTCGAGCCGGGCACGCAGATGTACGCGGACTACCAGGGCTCGCCCATCCTGCCGGATGAGGACGAGCAGGCGGACATGTACTCCTACTGCGCGGAGATGCTCGAGCGCTACGGCTACCGGCAGTACGAGATCTCCAATTTCTGCGCGCCGGGCTTCGAGTCGCGGCACAATCTGAAATATTGGAACCTGGACGATTATATGGGCTTCGGCCCGGGCGCGGCCTCCTGCGTGGGCAGCCTGCGCTACAGCTTCGTCAAGGATCTGAAAAAATATATCTACGGCGTCGGCCGCAAGATCAGCATCGTGGACGAGTATCAGCGGGTCGATCCGCTGGAGCGGGCCGTGGAGTATATCATGCTCGGCATGCGCACCTCCCGCGGCATCTCCGAGGACGATTACCGCGTCCGCTGTCAGTGCGACTGGCGGCCCATCAGCAAGGTGCTGCGCGCCTTCGCGGAGAAGGGCTGGGCCGAGCAGACGGACGGACGCTGGCATTTCACCGTGCCGGGCTTCCTGATCTCCAACACGCTGATCGGCATCATGCTGGAAACCCAGGCCAGCGGCCGTATTGAGGGCGCCCCCTGGATCCAGGATGCGGAGTATGCCGCGAAGCGTGTGGACCTGCCCAAGGGTGAGGAGGAGCTCTTTGCCGAGCTCTATCAA
>JAFUUR010000079.1 GCA_017477695.1 Oscillospiraceae bacterium
CGCAAGATCGCCGAGCAGAAAATGCCCGACCTCAACTGCACGGACATCGAATCCGCCATCAGCATGATCGCCGGCACCTGCCGCTCCATGGGCGTCGTCGTCGGAGACTAACGGGCGACAGAGTCTCGCTCATAACGTGGGAGGATTTATCCATCCATTACACCACATTATTAGGAGGAAACGAAATTGTTTAGAGGTAAAAATTATAAAGAGAGCGCGAAGCTCATTGATAAGCAGACCCTGTACGATCCCATGGACGCTCTGAATCTGGTCATCAGCGCCAGCAAGGCCAAGTTCGACGAGACTGTCGAGCTGCACGTGAAGCTCGGCGTTGACGGCCGCCACGCCGACCAGCAGGTCCGCGGTGCCATCGTGCTGCCCAACGGCACCGGCAAGAGCGTGCGCGTGCTGGTCTTCTGCCCGCCCGAGCAGGTGGAAGAGGCCCTCGCGGCCGGCGCCGATTACGCCGGCGGCATGGAGTACGTGGAGAAGATCCAGAAGGAGAACTGGTTCGACTTTGACGTCGTCATCGCATCTCCCGACATGATGGGCGTCGTCGGCCGCCTCGGCCGTCTGCTCGGCCCCAAGGGCCTGATGCCCTCCCCCAAGGCCGGCACCGTCACCCCCAACGTGGCCCAGGCCGTCAAGGAAGCCAAGGCCGGTAAGGTCGAGTACCGCCTGGACAAGACCAATATCATCCACTGCCCCATCGGCAAGGTGAGCTTCGGTGCGGAGAAGCTGTACGAGAACTACGTGGCTCTGCTCGGCGCCATCATCAAGGCCAAGCCCGCCGCCGCCAAGGGTCAGTACATCCGCTCCTGCGTAACGGCCTCCACCATGGGCCCCGGCGTGAAGATCAACGCCCAGAAGCAGCTGTAAGACCGGTTCGTATCCCAATGCCTCCGCCGTTTGGCGGGGGCATTGGTTTTTCCGCGGCGATCCCCGGCCTTAAGATTTCTGAAACGCGGCGCGGAGAGTAGACAATTCTGTCCGCGTGTTGTATAATATCAGCATTATCGCGTGAAAGGAGAAGCATCAGCCATGAAAGGCAAGATCACAGCGGTACTTTTCATCATCGTCTTTATTCTGGTGATCGCGGTCATCTGCACCTTCCTCACCAGCTTTGACAGGAGCAAGGAACCCGAACCGGCCGAAACGGCCGACGTCTCGGAGCCGACGGCCGATCCGGGCGACACGCAGGCGGTCATCGCGACGGCGGAGCCCGTCCAGACCCCGGCGCCTACGCCGGTCCAGGCAACGCCCACGCCCGCCCCGACGCCGACGCCCACGCCCGCGCCGGACGATACGGCGGAGCCTACGCCGGTCCCCACCCCGGCGGCGACGCCCATGCCCACGGAGGAGCCGCTCCCGACCAATTATGAGTCGAAGGAGCTCGGCAGCGGCAGCTTCCGGTCCGACACCGGGCTGTATATCGACGTGCGCACCGACTGGACCGCCCGCACCGTGAGCGACAACCGCGCCGAGATCGAGGTGACGGTGTATCTGGAGTCCTTCAGCATCCACCTCAGCCCGTCCGACGGCGGCGTGAACCTCAACCTCGCCGGGGAGTACGTCTCGCTCCCGACGCCCGGCGTGCAGTACGACGGGCACGAGCAGCGCGTCACGGAGCTCGCCAGCAAGACCTTCCGGGTCGACCTGCCGGTCAACAGCTCCAACAGCTTCTACCTCGAGACGGTGTATAACTTCGGCGGCACCTACGGCGGCGTGGCCATCCCGGCCATCGAGAACGGCGGCGTGATCAGCCTGAGCCGCAACTGATCGTACATAGACGCAGGAAAGCGGCAAGCGTTTTGCTTGCCGCTTTTTTCGGGATCGGAGGAACAACGATGCGTACACAGGAACAAGTCAACGAGATCGTCCGGCTGCTGCTGGAGGAGTATCCCGAGGCGAGCTGCACGCTGGATTACGGCAAGGATTACGAGCTGCTGTTCTCCGTGCGGCTGGCGGCGCAGTGCACCGACGAGCGGGTCAACCAGATCACGCCCGCGCTCTTCGCGCGCTTCCCCACGCTGGAGGACTTCGCGCGCGCGGACGTGAGCGAGGTGGAGGAATACGTACACGCCTGCGGCTTCTTCCGCGCCAAGGCGCGGGACATCGTCGCCTGCGCGCAGGCGCTGCTGGAAAAGCACGGCGGCGTGGTCCCGAACACGATGGAGGAGCTGACTGCGCTGCCCGGCGTCGGCCGCAAGACGGCGAACCTCATCCTCGGGGACGTGTACCGCGTGCCGGGCTCCACCGTGGTGGACACGCACTGCATCCGCCTGAGCAACCGCATGGGCCTCGTGGACGACATGAAGGAGCCGGTGAAGATCGAGATGGCCCTGCGCAGGATCCTGCCGCCGGAGCGCTCGTCCGACTTCTGTCACGCGCTCGTGCTGCACGGCCGCGCCGTCTGCGACGCGCGCAAGCCCCGCTGCGAGGCCTGCTGCGTGCGGCATCTGTGCCAACATTTTTCCGGCTGAGGAGGCGCGCGAATGACGAACGAGAAGAAATGGCAGAAGCTCAGCGCCCGGCTGGACGAGATCGACGCCTACAGGCGCAGCATCGGCAAGCTGCAGTTCGATATGGAGTGCTGCGCGCCGGAGGAGGGGCTCGAGCAGGCGGGCGAGGATATGAGCCAGCTCGGCCGCCAACTGCACAAGCTGACCCACGCGAAGCCCTATCAGGCGCTGATCTGCGAACTGCACGAGGACGGCGCGGGGCTCACGCCCGTGCAGCGCAAAGCCGTGGAGCACCTGTACCGGGACTATGAGCGGACCAAAAACGTGCCGGCCGCGCTGGCCTATGAGGTCGACCGCGCGCAGAACCGCGCCTACGGTGACTGGCTCGCCGCCAAGAAGGCGAACGATTTCTCCCTCTTCCGGGACTCCTTCGCCGCGCTGGTCGGGAACACCCGCACGCTGATCGACCTGCGGGACCGGCGCTATACCAGCTATTACAACGCCTGCCTGGACGACAACGAGCCGGGCGGCAGCGAGGAGCAGCTCGACGCGTTTTTCGCCGCGCTGAAGGCGCGGATCGTGCCGCTGCTGCGACGGATCGCGGCGGAGGGCCGCCCCCTCCGGGAGGACTTTTTGTCCCGTCCCTGCCCCGTCGCGCGGCAGGAGGCGGCCTCCCGCTGGCTGCTGGAGCAGGAGGGCCTGCGCGGCAGCGCGCTCGTGCTCATGACGACGGAGCACCCCTTCACCGAGACCTTCGGCCCGAAGGACGTGCGCGTGACCACGCACTACTACGAGGAGAACTTCGTCTCCAACCTCTTCACGACCCTGCACGAGGGAGGCCACGCCCTGCTCATGCAGAACGAGCCCGCGGAGCTGACCGCGAACCACTGCGAC
>JAFUUR010000080.1 GCA_017477695.1 Oscillospiraceae bacterium
CGCGGCGGCGGACCCCGTCCCGGCCGCCATGCCGGTGCTGCGGGTGCGGCCGCGCGCCATCACCGCGGCCATGGCAAGGCAGATGGCGCAGGCCGTCTTCGGCGACGCGCCGCTGTACGAATACTCCACCGAGATGAGCCGGGACGAGATCGCGCAGGCGATCACGCTCTGGGAGAACGCTTTGAGCGACGAGGCCATCCGCGCCGACCACGGGGAGGATCTGGACCAGGCCTACGTGGACGACGTGCGCCAGAGCCGCATGGAGATCCTCGACTACTACCGCAACGCCTGGCCCCTCGCCCGCGAGGAGGTGACGCCGATCCCGTGCCAATGGCGGTTCTGGCCGGACGAGCACTACGTCATCCACGGGCACGACTACGCGGGGACCGACCCCTCGTATACCGACGCCTTCCCGTTCGGCACGTCGGTGACGCTGCGGGCCACCGCCACGGTGGACGGCGCGCCCTTCGAGCTCTGGATCAACAACAACGAGACGGCGAGCTTCCGCAACCACAGCCTGCGCGTCTTCCTGCTGGTGCGGGACGAGCTGTACGGCGGCGACGGAGATCAGGCCGAGCGCGAGGCGCGGCAGAAGGCGTGGTACGGCGCGATCGGCGCCTACGCCGACGCTCCTGCCACCGCGGAGCAGCTCGCGGCCTGCGCGGAACGCGCGGAGCGGCTCGCCGCGGACATGGGCCTGGGCGCGTGGCGCTTCACCGCGCGGGTGCATGACCGCAGCGATCTGCCCTACGGCGGCTATCAGATCCTCGCGGAGGGCGAGCCGATCTACGAGGGCTTCCCGGTGAGCGTGCAGACGCAGCTCTCCGATATGCGCAGCACCGCGCCCGGCGCGCAGAACCTGTACTACGAGACGCTGCGCGTGACCTGCAGCAACGACGGGCGGCTGCTGGACCTGGACTACTGCTCGCCCATGGAGGTCGTGGAGGTCCTGGACGCCGCGGCGCCCCTGCTGCCGCAGGAGCGGGCCGACGCGCTCGCGCTGGAGACCATGCGTGCCTGGACCCGGGAGAGCCTCATTCCCGGCTATTCCTGGTGGCACGACGTGCGCGTGCGCATCTGCACCGCACAGATCGACTCGGTACGCGTGGGCTACGTGCGGCAGAAGTACGACGACACGGACTTTCTGCTCGTCCCCGGCGTCACCTTCCGGGGCGAGCTGAGCGTGCGGGGCACCTACGGGGACGCCGGGCCGGAGCTCGACCTGTACATGCCCGACGAAAAAGAGCAGACGCTGCTCGTGCTCGACCTGCGCGACGGCCGCCCGCTCTCCTTCCGCAACGGATAAAAAGATCCCCCGCCGCGGCGATGCCGCGGCGGGGGATCCGTTCAGCGCCGCCAGGTCGAGGGACTGAGCAGCACCAGGATGGGATAGAGCTCCAGCCGGCCCAGCAGCATCACCAGACACAGCAGCATCTTTGCTGCCGGGGAGAAGACGTTGTAATTCCCCGCCGGGCCGATCAGTCCCATGCCGGGGCCGATATTGGACAGGCAGGCGATCGAGGCGGTGAGGTTGGTGGCCGTGTCCCGCCCGCCCAGGCTCAGCAGCAGCGTGCAGAGCAGGATCAGCAGCACGTAGAGCAGGAAAAAGGTCTGTACGGCGCGGATGGTGTCGCCGTCCACGCGGCGGCCGTCCATCTGTACCCGGACGACGCTGCGCGGTCTCGCCATGCGCCGCAGCTCCGCCCGGGCGGCCTTGAGCAGCATGATGAGTCGGGAGAGCTTCAGCCCGCCGCAGGTGCTCCCGGCGCAGGCGCCGGTGATCATCAGCAGCACCAGCGCGAAGCGCGCGTAGGGCGGCCAGAGCGTATAGTCCACGGTGTTGAAGCTGGAGGTGGTCATCACCATGGAGGTGTTGAAAAAGGCGTGGCGCAGCGCGGCGGCAAAGGAGCCGTACATCGGCCGGATATTCCAGGCGATGCTCAGCGAAGCGAAGGCGGCGAGCCCCAGATACCAGCGCAGCTCCTCGTTTTTCAGCACGCTGCGCGCCCGGCCGACCAGAATCAGAAAGAACAGGTGGAAATTGGTGCTGAACAGCAGGGCGAAGACGGCGGTGACCAGCTCGACGTACAGGCTGCCGAAGGCGGCGATGCTGCCGGTGCGGGTGGAGAAGCCGCCCGTGCCCGCGGTGGCGAAGGCGTGCAGCAGGGCCTCGTAGAAGTCCAGGCCCCCCGCCAGCAGCAGGAGCGTCTCCAGCACGGTGAGCGCCAGATAGATCCGGTAGAGCACGCGGGCCGTCTGCCGGACGCGCGGCACCAGCTTGCCCACCGTGGGGCCGGGGAATTCCGCGCGCATGATGTGCATGGAGTGCTCGCCGTTCATGGGCATCACGGCCATCATGAAGATCAGCACGCCCATCCCGCCGATCCACTGGGAGAACAGCCGCCAGAACAGGCAGCCGCGGGACATGTCCTCGACCCGCTCGAGGGTGGTGGCGCCGGTGGTGGTGAAGCCGGAAAAGGACTCGAACAGCGCGTCGGTAAAGACCGGGATATCGCCGCTGAGATAAAAGGGCAGCGCGCCCAGCGCGCCCATGGCCAGCCACGCGAGGCTCACCGCCGCGAAGCCGTCGCGGGCGTAGAGCGTTTCGCTTTTGGGCCGCACGCACAGCAGCAGGCCGCCCAGCGCCCCGGCCACGCCGATGCTGAGCAGAAAATGCGCCACGCTCTCTCCATAGCAGAGCCCGGCGCCCAGCGGCAGCAGCATCAACGCGGCCAGGAGCAGCAGCACCAGCCCCAGGATCCGCGCGATCATTCGGTAATTCATGTCTGATCTTCCTCGCAGTCGAACGTACGAGGACAGCCTATCATGCGCGGCGGGTTCTTACAAGAAAGCCGCCCGCTAAGAAAGCGTTCAAAAACGGCCCGCCTCCGTTAAGAAACGGAGGCGGGCCGTTAAGGATCTTTACGCGCTCAGGAGATGTACGGCACGCTGATGCAGGAGACGTTGCGCCGGTGGTTGAGCTGCAGCTTGGGCTGCAGAGAGGTCTGGTTGTGCAGGGTGTTGGCCCAGGGCTCCTCGAGCGTCAGCTGGGAGAGGACCACCGTCAGTGTCTGGCCGGAGACCATCCTCTCCTGGATCTCGTCCACATGCCGGAGCAGCACCTCGTTGGTGTTGCGCAGGAGCGTCGTATCGCAGACGAAGCGCGCACCCGGGATCTCCAGCGCCTCGAGCTGGCGGCGCAGGGTCTCCTCCCGGCCGTCGCCGGAGCTGACGTAGTAAAACTCGATATCCTCCACTCCCAGGCTCAGCACGTAGTTGAGCGATTTGAGGAACGGCCGGTTGACCGACTGCACCGGCATCAGGATCTTGGGCGCCGGCGCGTCGCGGTGCAGCTCCGCCGCCGGGTCGCCCGTGACGGTGAGCGCCGCAGCGATCTTGTCGTAATGGCGCTTGATGTGCTTCATCAGCAGCACCAGCAGCGGGATCACGATGACCACCAGCCACGCGCCGCTGAGGAAGCGGGTGCCCGCGATCAGCAGGCACACGGCGAAGCAGATCAGCGTGCCCACGCCGTTGATGACGGCCTTGTGCCGCCAGCCGCCGGTCTTGCTGCGCGTCCAGTGGCGGAACATGCCGGCCTGCGAGATGGTGAAGGAGACGAAAACACCCGTGGCGTAGAGCGGCAGGAGGCTGTGCACGTCCGCGTTGAAGAGAAAGATCAGCACCGAGGAAGCGATGAAGATCAGCAGCACGCCGTTGGAGAAGTTGAGCCGCGCGCCGCGCTGGGCGAACTGCCTGGGCATATACCCGTCCTGCGCGATCATTGCGAGCAACAGCGGCATGCCGGCAAAGGCGGTGTTCGTGGCGAGCGAGAGGATGATGACCGTCGCGATCTGGAAGACGTAGAACAGCACGCTGCCGTGGCCGAAGATGCCCGCGGCGAGGCTCGCTATGGCGGTGACGCCCTCCTGCGGCACGATATGGTACAGGTGCGTCAGCACGGCGACGCTCACGAAGGTCGTCCCCACGACGACGGCCATCAGCACCAGCACGAGCTTGGCGTTTTTCGCGGAGGGCTCCCTGAAGGCGGGCACGCCGTTGGACACGGCCTCCACGCCGGTCAGCGCGGTGCAGCCCGAGGCGAAGGCGCGCAGGAACAGGAACAGGCCGATATCGCCCATGGTCTGCATCTGCACCTCCGGCGCGGGCGGCGCATAGCCCAGCACGAGCACCTTCACGAACCCGGTCACGATCATCACGACGAGCGAGAGGATGAAGAAATAGGTGGGCAGGCCGAACATCACCGACGACTCGCGCACGCCGCGCAGGTTGCCCCAGGTCAGAAAGCACACGATCGCGAAGGCGATCCAAGCCTTGTAGGGCTCGGCCGCCGGGATGGCGGAGGTGATGGCCGCCGCGCCCGAGCAGCTGCTGACCGCCACGGTGAGGATATAGCCCACCAGGAGCGCCGACGCCGCCACGAGCCCCGGGACCTCGCCCAGATTGTCGGCGCCGACGATGTAGGCGCCGCCGCCCTGCGGGTAGGCGTCGATGGTCTGGCAGTAGCAGAACACGAGGATGACCAGCAGGCCGATGATGGAGGCCATGACGTAGATCAGCGAGCGGGTGGCGGCCAGGGCCATGACGGGGAAGAGCACCATCAGCACCTCTTCGCCCGCGTAGGCGACGGAGGAGATGGTGTCGCTCGAATAGATGGGCAGGCCCCAGACGACCTTCAGCTTCTCGCTCTCGAGCTGGGAGTTCTCCAGCGCCGGGCCGATAAAGAAATCTTTAAGCTTTTTGGTACGCATAACGGACTTCTTTCTCTGATATTAATCAAAACGCCGTTTTTTGTTTAACGGTGGATAAGGAAATCTTAATATAAACTTAACGGCAAGGCAACAGAAAAAAGGCCTTTTCGAACTTTTCCGGCTTTTTTGCGCAAAAAAACGCGCCGCAAAAGCGGCGCGTTCTGAAGCCGGCGAGGCTTTATTTCTTCCAGGTGCGGGGAGACAGGAGCACGAAGATGGGGTAGATCTCCAGCCGGCCCAGCAGCATCGCGAGGCTCAGCAGGAGCTTGGAGCGCACGGAGAACACCGCGAAGCTGCCCGCCGGACCGATGAGCGGCGTCATGCCCGGGCCGATGTTCGACAGGCAGCTCAGCGCCGCCGTGAAGGAGGTGGCAACGTCGAAACCGTCGAGCGACACGAGCAGCGAGAAGAGCAGCAGCAGCGCCATGTAAAACGCGAAGAACAGCGCCGCCGCGCGCACGGTCCCGTCCTCGACGCGGCGCCCGTCCAACTGCACGCGGGTGACGCTGCGCGGGCGGGCCATCTGCCGGAGGGAGACTGCCATGGACTTGCCCAGGATCAGCAGGCGGGAGAGCTTCAGGCCGCCGCCGGTGCTGCCGGCGCAGCCGCCGCAGAACATCAGCAGGATCAAGATCCACTTGCAGTATTCCGGCCAGGCGGTGAAATCCACCGTGCCGAAGCCCGTCGTGCTGATGATGGCCGCGGTGTTGAAGAAGGCGTGGCGCAGGGCCGTGCCGATGCCGCCGTACAGCCCGCGGATCCCCGCGGCCAGCAGCAGCACCGAGGCGGCGATGATGCCGAGATACCAATGCAGCTCCTCGTTTTTCAGCGCCTCGCGCCAGCGGCCGATCAGGATCAGGAAATAGAGGTTGAAGTTCACGCCGAAGAGGAACATGAACACCGTCACGACGCCCTCTATGTACGCGCTTTCAAAGCCGCCGATGCTCGACGCGCGCGTGGAGAAGCCGCCCGTGCCCGCCGTGGAAAAGGCGTGCAGCAGCGCCTCGTAAAAGCTCATGCCCCCGCAGAGGAGAAAGATCGTCTCCAGCGCGGTCAGCCCCAGATAGATGAGGTAGAGCGTGCGCGCCGTCTTCCGCAGCCGGGGGACGAGCTTGCCCACCGTGGGGCCGGGCACCTCCGCGCGCATGATGTGCATGGAGTGCTCCCCGCTCATGGGCAGCACCGCCATGAGGAAGACCAGCACCCCCATGCCGCCGAGCCAGTGGGTGAAGAGGCGCCAGAACATGTCGCCGCGCGGCATGGCCTCGATATCGGTGACGACGGTGGCCCCCGTCGTGGACAAGCCGGAGGCCGTCTCGAACAGGGCGTCCGCGTAATGGGGGATGCTGCCGCTCAGAAAGAAGGGCAGCGCGCCCAGCAGGGAGAGCAGGATCCAGCTCAGCCCCACGATCACGAAGCCCTCGCGCGCGTACAGAACGCTCGTCTCCGGGCGCACGCGCGTCAGCAGGAAGCCGGCGGCCCCGCTCACCGCGATCGTGATCAGAAAATTCCCGACGCGCTCGCCGTAGAGCAGCCCCACGAACAGCGGCAGGAGCAGCAGCGCGGCCAGGATCAGCAGGATCAGTCCCAGGACGCGGCAGATCATTCTCGTGTTCATCGGCCGCCCTCGACGATATCGTCCAGCTTTTCAAGGCGCCCGGCGGCGCTGACGAGGATGGCGTGGTCCCCGGGCCGGATCACCGTACCGCCGTCGGGGATGATGCTCTCCCGGCCGCGGATCAGCGCGCAGATCAGCACGTTCGGCCGCAGCTTCAGCTCCTTCAGGGGGACGCCCACGCAGGCGGAGTCCTCCCCGACGCGGAATTCCAGCGCCTCCACCATGCCGTCGGCCAGGCGGTAGAGCGTCTCCATGCTGCTGTCCATGGAATTGCTCATGGCGCGCACGTAGCGCGCGAGCTGCTGGGCGACGATGGACTTGGGCGTCACGATGCTGTCCAGCCCCGAGTCCTCCAGGATCTCCGAGAAATGCTCCCGGTTCACCTTGGCCACGATCTTGCCCACGCCGCAGTTCCTGGCGTACATGGAGGTGATGATGTTGTCGCCGTCCTCCCCGGTCAGCGCGACGAAGGCGTCCACGGAGGAGATGCCGTCCTCGAGCAGCACGTCGTTGCGCGTGCCGTCCCCGCAGACGATGCTCGCCTCCGGGATCAGATCGCACAGCTGCTCGCAGATCTCGCGGCTGCGCTCCACCACCGTGACCGTCATGCCGACCTCCTGCAGAAGGCGGGTCAGATAGACGGCGATGCGCCCGCCGCCCAGGATCATGACCTTGCGCACGGGCTTTTTATACTGCCCGGTGGCGATGAAGAAGCGGCGCATCTCACGGGCCTCGCCCGTGATGCTCAAACGATCGCCGCCCTGCAGCACGAAGTCGCCGTTGGGGATGACGGCCTCGTCGTCCCGCTCCACGACGCTGACCAGCACCTTGGCGCCGAAGCTCTGCTGCAGCATGTTCAGCGGCATGCCGTCGAGCTTGCCGCCCTCGGCCACGCGGTGCTCCACGATCTCGAGGCTGCCCTTGGAAAAGGTGTCCACCCGGACGGCGCTCGGAAAGCGCAGGACGCGCGCGATCTCCTTGGCACACTCGTACTCGGGGTTGACGACGACCGACAGCCCCAGCGCCTCGCGCAAAAACTCCGTCTGGCTCAGATATTCCGTGTCGCGGATGCGGGCGATCACGTGGGCGGTGCCCAGGTGGCGGGCGGAGATCCCGCAGACCATGTTCACCTCGTCGAGCTGGGTCGCGGCGAGGAGGAGGTCCGCCTCGCCGGCGCCCGCCTCCTTCAGTGTCTCCGGATTGGTGGCGCTGCCCTCGACGCAGATCACATCCAGCTCGTTGGAGACCGCGCCGATCAGCTCCGGATCCCGGTCGATGATCGTGACGTCGTGCCCCTCCTCGGAGAGGATGGCGGCCACCGTGCGCCCGACCTTGCCCGCACCGGCAATGATGATCTTCATAAAAGCTCCCTTCTGCCGCGCAGCGGCGCAAGAGAATTTTTGCAGTCCTGCAGGATAGGATTATACCATGCCTGCATTTTTTTGTACAGAAAAACCGCCGGGGCTTGACAACCAGATTTCTTGGTGATATCATTCTGATATCAAATCAAAGGAGGCTTTCCCATGAACGAGATCCTTTTGACAACGAAGAAAAACGGCATGGCCATGCTGCTGCTGTTTATCGTGCTGTATCTGGCCGCCGTCCTGCTGACGGTCTTCGGCGGCGTGATGCTCGACGGCGGCCGCGCGCACGGCCTCGGCGTGCTGCTGCTCGTGCTCGGCATCGTGTGGCTCTGCGTGGGCTGGGTGCCGTTTCTCGGCCTGAAGGTGCTCAAGCCCCAGGAGGCCCTGGTGCTGACTCTGTTCGGCAAGTACGTCGGCACGCTCAAGGGCGACGGCTTTTTCTTCGTCAACCCCTTCTGCGTGGCGGTCAATCCCGCGGCCAAGACCCGGCTCAATCAGTCCGGTGACGTGGACGGCGGCAAATCCGGCAGCGCGCTGCTGAACGTGGCGCTCGGCAAGAGCGTGGACGTGAGCGCGGCGGAGCTCACCAGCAAGAAGATCTCTCTCAAGGCCATGACGCTGTCCAACAGCCGCCAGAAGATCAACGACTGCCTCGGCAACCCCATCGAGATCGGCATCGCCGTGATCTGGCGCGTGACCGACACGGCCAAGGCCGTCTTCAACGTGGACAATTATAAGGAGTATCTGTCGCTGCAGTGCGACAGTGCCGTGCGCAACATCGTGCGCCTCTACCCCTACGACGTGGCGCCCGGCGTGGACACCACCGGCGACGGCGTGGCCGACGAGGGCAGCCTGCGCGGCTCGAGCGAGACGGTCGCCCGCCGCATCCGCGACGAGATCCAGCAGAAGGTGGAGTCCGCCGGCATCGAGATCCTCGAGGCGCGCATCACGTATCTGGCCTACGCGCCGGGGATCGCCGCCGTCATGCTGCAGCGGCAGCAGGCCTCCGCCATCATCGACGCGCGCAAGATGATCGTCGACGGCGCCGTGGGCATGGTGGAGATGGCGCTCGAGCGCCTCAGCGAAAACCACACCGTGGAGCTCGACGAGGAGCGCAAGGCCGCCATGGTCTCGAACCTGCTGGTCGTGCTCTGCGGCAACCGCGACGCGCAGCCCGTGGTCAACTCCGGCAGCCTGTATTGACGACCCATGGCCGATAACCAGAAGAAGCAGGTGCCGCTGCGCCTGTCTCCGAAGCTGTACGATGCGATCGCCGCCTGGGCGGAGGACGATTTCCGCTCCGTCAACGGGCAGATCGAGTACCTGCTCACGGAGTGCGTCAAGCAGCGGAAGAAAAACGGGAAGTACGTGTCGGACACGATCGATGAGCCGATCGTGCTGGACGTCTGACGGGGAGGCGCGCAAATGGTCACGAAGCTCTGGCATCATCTCTGCACGGCCCTGGGGCTGGCGCTGCTGCTGTGCGCCACCGTGTTCGCGCTGCTGCGCTGGCCGGCGCTGCCCGACGCCATCCCCACCCATTACGACGCGGCGGGCGCCGCGACCTCCTACGGCGGCAAGGGCGCCTTCGCGGGGCTGCTGGTCACGGCCTGGCTGCTGTACGCAGCCATGACCGTCCTCAGCTTTTTCCCGCAGACCTGGAACCTGCCCAAACAGACGCCGCGGGCGCTGCAGGCCAGCGCGGATATGCTGGCGGTCCTGCGGCCGCTCCTGGCCTTTCTCTTCGGCTGGATCATCCTGCGCACCGCGCAGGGCCGCGCGCTCGGCGTCTGGTTCCTGCCGGTGACGCTGGGCGCCGTGTTCGTCGATCTGGCCGTGGGCCTCGTGCGCGCCCGGCGGTGAACGCCGCGCGCTATCCTGTGACGGGCGCCCGGCGCCCGGGGAGGTAAGACTGTGATCTCCGATTCCGTCATGATCATGATGGCCGTGCAGGCCGCGGCGGGGCTGCTGCTCCCGGCCGCGCTCCTGCTGGTGCTGCACAAGCGATACGGCTGCGCGTATAAGCCCTTCTTCGTCGGCTGCGCGGTGTTCCTCGTCTTCGCCCTCGTGCTCGAAAGCCTCGTGCACAGGCTGGTGCTGGGCGGCGGCGCGGGCGAGACCATCCGCTCCAGCCGCTGGCTCTACGCCTGCTACGGCGCGCTGATGGCGGGCCTCTTCGAGGAGCTCGGGCGCTACGCCGCGTTCCGGACGGTGCTGCGGCGCGAGCTCTCCGACGGCAGGACCGCGCTCATGTACGGCGCCGGGCACGGCGGCTTCGAGTGCTTCGTCCTCCTGGTCAGCGCCCAGGTCGGCAATCTGCTGCTGGCCTCGGCGTACCGCTCCAGCGGGATGGACGCCGTCCTCGCCCTGGCGGGCGGCCGCGAGGAATACGCCCGGCAACTGATCGACGCCATCCTGGCGCTCTCGCCCGCCGCGTATCTGCTCGGGATCGCGGAGCGCTGCATTGCCATCACGCTGCACATCGCGCTGTCCGTCATCGTCTGGCTCGCGGCGCGGGACGACGTCCGCAGGCGCGGCTTCCTGGCGCTGGCCGTCTTTCTGCACTTCGCGGCGGACTTCGTGACCGTCGTGCTCGGCGGCAGCATCCCGCCGCTGTGGATGGAATTCGACCTCGCCGTCGTCGTCCTCTGCGTGGCCCTGCTGGCCCGGGCGCTCTGGCGGCGCTATGCGCAGACGGGCGGCGAAGCCGCGCTGGAGACGTAAAAATTTGGGGGAAACCTATTGACAAACCCCGGCAGATTTGATATAGTATCCAAGCCGTGGCCACGTAGTTCAGTCGGTTAGAACGCCGGCCTGTCACGCCGGAGGTCGAGGGTTCAAGTCCCTTCGTGGTCGCCAGTATGCCCCTTCAAAAGGGGCATACGCTTTGCTGCTGTAGCTCAGTAGGTAGAGCGCATCCTTGGTAAGGATGAGGTCGGCAGTTCGAATCTGCCCAGCAGCTCCATGCAAAAAGCAGTCGCTCCAACGAGCGGCTGCTTTTTGCATCTGGTATTGTTTGATATTCGAACTGCCGACCTCCATTTGAGCGAGCGCAGCGAGCGGAAAAGGCATCACAGCACACAGCGCGCAAGCGCTATGCGCTGTGGCAGTTCGAATCTGCCCAGCAGCTCCAGAAAGCACCGCAAGCCCAAAGGGCCTGCGGTGCATTTTCTTTCGCTGCGGCAGATTCGAATCAAAA
>JAFUUR010000081.1 GCA_017477695.1 Oscillospiraceae bacterium
CGCCCTGCCGCGCCAGCTCCTTCAGCCGGGTGTTGGTGGAGTCTACGCTGTCCAGCTCGTACACCGGGGCGTAACGCTCCATGCTCAGCCCTCCGGCAGGGCGAGGAAATCCGCCACCGCCCGCGCACCGCCCGCGAGGATCGTGGGCTTGCCGCTGTCATACGGCAGCGGGCCTCCCTCCACGGTGAGGCAGCGGCCGCCGGCCTCTTCGACGAGCAGCGCGCCCGCCGCGTAATCCCACAGGGAGAGGGACAGCTCGAAATACAGCCCCGCGCGCCCGGCCGCCACACTGCACAGATCCAGCGCGGCCGAGCCCTGCCGCCGGATATCGAGACTCGCCCGGCAGACCCGCTCCATCAGCGCGAAGGTGCGCGCCGTGAGCTCCTCGCGGTAGGGCGCCGTGCCGACGCAGACCACGCTCTCCGACAGGGGCGCGGGGTCGACGCGGATGGGCCGGCCGTTGAGGAAGGCCCCGCCGCCGCGCACGGCGCTGAACATCTCGTCCACGTATGGGTTGTAGACCGCCGCCGCCTGCACCGTGCCGCGCCGCGCGTAGGCCACCGAGATGCAGCTGTGGTTGAGCCGGTGGACGAAATTCATGGTGCCGTCGATGGGATCGATGATGAACAGGTGCTCCGCGCCGAGCTCGTCCTGCCGGTCGTTCTCCTCGCAGAAGAACTTCGCCCCGGGCAGGGCCGCGCCCAGCCGCTCCGTCAGCAGCTGCTGCACCCGCCTGTCGTATTCGGTCACCACGTCGCGGTGCCCGGTCTTGCACTCGGCCAGCACGCCGTGCGCGTGGAGGATCAGCTCCGCCGCCTCACGCTCCGCCGCCATGATCGCCTCGCAGATCCGCATCGCATCCGCAGCCATCGGACCCACCCCTTTCTTTTCGAGAGGCTTTCCCTTGATCATTCTATGCTTTTATTATAGCACAAGAGCGCCCGGTACGCAAACCGGGCGCTCTTGTATTTCCCTGCGTACTACAGGACGCCGGGGATCTTCTCCCGGAGGACCTTCTTCAGACCATTCGCGTCGTCCACCGCGTACAGTGCGAAGGCGGCGCAGCGGCTCTTGTCGTCCTCGTCGAAGGTGTGGCCGACGAGGGTGATCTCCCGCCACTTTGCGCTTTTGGCCTTCAGGGCGTTATAGCCGCAGAGGAGGGAGACGTGACCGGCCTCATCCTCGCGGAAGGCGGCCTCGGCGATCTTGTCGTACTCCACGCTGCGCACGTTTTCCCCCACGGCGATGAGCCGGCGGTCCGTCGCCGCGTAGACGGCCCTGCGCAGCTTGCGGCCGTCCCCCAGGACGTTGAGCGGCCCGATCGAGGCGATCGCCAGGACCAGAAGGATCAGCAGCGGCTGGATCCCCGTCTCGCGCGCGACGGACACGTAGGTCACGATCACCGCGAGGGCGATCAGATACCCGATCACGCACTTGAGTGTGAAGGGCCTCTTGTGCACCGCGTCCAGCGTCTCGTACGGCTCGGCCTTTCCCGTCCAAAGGAGCTGTTCTCCCTCTTCCAACTGTTCCCGCAGGCGTTCCTCCATAGCGTTCTCCTCCTTGTTCGTGTTTACCCTGATGGTACCACGAAAGGCGGTTAAGCCGGGGTCAAGAACGCGGCGGGAGCGGTTAAGCGGCGGTAAAGAAAAGACGCGGCCTCGTTAAGAGCGCGTTAATCGCCCTCGATCATCCGATACCCCACGCCGACCTCGGTGAAAATGTACTGCGGCTCGGCGGGGTTTTTCTCGATCTTGCGGCGGATGTTCGCCATGTTGACGCGCAGGATCTGGTTGTTGCCCTTGCTCTGCGGGCCCCAGAGCTCCTTCATGATGAAGTCATAGGTCAGCACCTTGCCCGCGCATTTGCCGAGCAGCGACACGATGCGGTACTCGTTCTGCGTGAGGTGCACGTTCTCCCCGGCGACCAGCACCTGGTGCTTGTCGTAGTCGATGCAGAGCTCGCCCGCGTTGAAGCGGCCCGTGGAGGCGAGGTTCTCGTTGCCGACGCCCGAGCGCGTATGCCGGATCGCCACGCGCACGCGGGCCAGCAGCTCCGCCGCGCCGAAGGGCTTGGTGATATAGTCGTCCGCGCCCTTGTCGAGCGCCTCCACCTTGTCCCGCTCGTAGCTGCGGGCGGAGACCACGATGATGGGAAGCTGCGTCCACTGCCGGACCGACTCGATGATGCGCATCCCGTCCATGTCCGGCAGGCCCAGATCCAGCACGACCAGATCCGGGCAGTGGGAGCTGATCATGGAAAAGGCCTCGCCGCCGGAGTGGGCCACGATCACGTCGTAGCCGTTGGACGTGAGGATGGCCTGGATGAAGCCGGAAATGCTCTTCTCGTCCTCCACGACGAGGATCTTGTCTCGAACGTTCATGTGCTCTC
>JAFUUR010000082.1 GCA_017477695.1 Oscillospiraceae bacterium
GCATCCCGGAGGACAGCCGCGCGCTCGCGCTGCTGCAGACGCTCGGCACCTTTTTGCTGATCAGCGCGGCCTGGGTCTTTTTCCGCGCGGAGAGCAGCGCGCAGGCGATCTTTCTCTTCCGGCGGCTGTGGTCGGGCGGCGGCGCGCAGGGCGTCCACGCCTTTATCGGCTACCGGCAGCTCGCCCTGGCGGCGCTGTGCGTCCTGGGCTTCGGCGCAGCCGACGCCCGCCGCCTGCGCACGGGCGGCAGCGTGCTCGCCGGCCTGGAGGAAAAGAGCGCGGCCTGTTGGCTGGCGCTCGCCCTGGCAGCCGTCTTCATCGCCGTGTTCGGCGTCTACGGAGCGGGCTTCGACGCGGGCAGCTTCGTGTATTTCCAATTTTGACGAGAGGGCCTTATGAACCGCAGACGAGAGTGTATTTCCATATTGCTTGCCCTGGCGCTCCTGCTGGCCCTTCTGCTCGCGGCGGGCTGGGCGCTGGTGCCGGAGCTGTATATCTCCGGCACGAACTGGAAGCGTTACCGGAGCGAGCCGGCGCAGTCCGTTGACGCGATCTTCGTCGGCAGCTCCATGGTCTTCTGCGACGTGGCGCCGGGCGTGATCTATGAAAACAGCGGCGTCACGAGCTACGTGGTCGCGGGGCCCGAGCAGTCGATGGCGGCGTCCTATTATTATATCCGGCAGGCCTTGCGCACCCAGTCGCCGAAGATCGTGTTCCTGGAGCTGGGCGGGATGTACTTCTCGCTCGACGAGGAGCATGCCACGGCGAACGTGGCCTTCCTGCCCCGGGGGAGAGACCGGCTGGAGGCGACCTTCCACGCCGCGCGGCGGGAGGATATCCCCGGTCTGCTGCTGCCGGTGCTGGCTTACCACGAGCGGTGGTACTCCGTGACCCTGCGGGAGCTCGCGGACAAGCTCGGGCGGGGGACGGATCTCTACGCGGGCTATACGCCGCACAAGGCGAGCGAGCCTCAGGAAAAGACCGGCGTGCGCAGCCTCGGCCCGGAATACGCCGACGACGCGCTCGCCTGGCTGGGCCGGATCGCGGACTTCTGCCGGGAGCGGGACGTGCAGTTGGTGACCTATCTGGCGCCCGCCATGCGGCGCCTGCCGGAGGGATCGCGCCGGATCCTGGAGCGGGACGTCGCCGCGATCCCGGACGTCGGCTATATCGACTTCAACGCGCAGGACGAGCTGCGGACGCTCGGCCTCGATGCGCAGAGCGACTGGTTCGACAGCCTGCACCTGAACGCCGCGGGCGCGCGGAAGTTCTCCGTCCGCCTGGCGCAGCTTTTGGCGCAGCGCGGCCTTCCCGCCACGGAAGGGGAGGACGCCGCTCTCTGGCAGGCGCGCGTAGAGGCCGTCCAAACGGCGTGAGACGCGAAAAGCCGCCGGGCGAGGATCCTGGATCCCCGCCCGGCGGCTTTCTGCGGTGCGTCAGCTCCCGCCGAGCCGGTCGGCGATATACGCCTCCACGTCCTGGATGTCGATCCCCAGGGCGACGGAGAGCTCGCCGTGGAGCATGTCCTTGGCGCGGCGCATGGTGGCCTCGGCGCGGCTGCTGCGGGTCTTGCGCTCGGCCATGCGGCTGCGCAGCCCCTTGACGATGGCCACGAGGGCCTCGCAGCTGTGGAGCCGGAAAAGTTCCTTATAGAACGCGTCTACGTGGTTGAAGCGGTTATCGTTGCAGATGGCGGGCTCGATGCCGGGCATGGCGTCGATCAGCGCCTCCGCCTCCGCGCGGCTCATCACCGGGCGCATATAGGCCCCCGAGTCCACGGGCGTAAAGTACGTCCCGCTGCCGACGAGCGGCTTGAGGTGGTAATACAGCTTGTCCTTCGGCGCGCCGGACATGGCCAGCGGCGCGATCTTTTCCACCGTGCAGACGCCGTTCTCGCCGTATATGATCTTGTCCCCTTCCAAAAACATCAACATTACCCCTATGTTATTACTATCCTCCTATATAATACAATACTTTCGGGGAAATTTCCAACCTTTTTTTGCGGTTTTCCGGAAAAATTTTGGCTGAAATGCAGTACAAGGCATATCTTTTGCGCATTGTGTTCCGCGCGGGCGTCTGATATAATATACTATCATCATCGCACAGCCCGCCGCGGCGCGGCCGGACGCGGATCGGAGAAAGGAAGCGAGAGACTTGCCGTACACCTGGTATGAGATGGGCTGGATCGTGCTGATTTACTCCTGCCTGGGCTGGTGCTCCGAGGTGGCCTTCGCGGCGGTGCGCCGCGGGCGCTTCGTGAACCGCGGCTTTCTCAACGGGCCCGTCTGCCCGATCTACGGCTTCGGGATGCTGCTGGTGCTGCTGGCGCTGGAGCCGGCGAAGGAGAAGCTCGCGCTGCTGTTTTTCGGCAGCATGGCGCTGACCTCGGCGCTGGAGTTCCTGGTGGGCTTCCTGCTGGAGCGCCTGTTTCACGACAAGTGGTGGGATTACAGTCAAAACCCCTTCAACGTCAAGGGCTATATCTGCCTGGAATTCTCGCTCATCTGGGGCCTCGCCTGCGTGCTGGCGGTGGACGTGATCCATCCGCTGATCCAGCGGGGGATCGACGGCATCCCACTGCCGGCCGGCCAATGGCTGGAGCTGGGTCTCTTCGCTCTGCTGCTCGCGGACATGGGCATGACGCTCTACGAGCTGCTGAAGCTGCCGAAGCATTTCCGCGCGATCGAGGAGCTGGAGAAGGCGATGACCGCCGTGTCCGACGCCGTGGGCGAGAAGCTAATCTATGAGCCGGTGGAGCGCGGGCGCGAGCGGCGCGAGGCCTTTGACGAGCGGCATCCGGAGCTCGCGGAAAAGAGCCGCGCGTATGCGCGGGAGCTGCTGGAGAAGCGCAGCGAGATCAACACCCAGGTCAAGCAGCGGGAGGACGCCGGGCGCCAGGCCCTCGCGGACCGGCGCGCGGAGCTCGAAAAGCGGCTCGCGGCGCTGCGCGCCAACCGGACGGCGCGGCGCATCGTACGGGCCTTCCCGGATCTCGCGCAGGGGAGCAATCGCGGCCGGTACTTCAAGCGCCTCGGCGAGCCGGAAAAACAGGAAGAACGGAAAGAAGATATCGCGTGAAGCTGTATTTATACGGACATAACTATCAATATGCCGTCGAGCAGATGCTGCTGACCCTCTATCCGGGCGAGCGGCCGCAGTACCCCGGCGGGCGGCCGGAGGGCGAGCGGATGGAGATCCGCCTCAGCCGCGGCGCGAAGCGTACCACGGCGACCTGCCTGCTGGTGCGCGGCGGCGGCCGCTGGCACGGGCGCGCCGCGGCGGAGA
>JAFUUR010000083.1 GCA_017477695.1 Oscillospiraceae bacterium
CTCCGTGGCGATCCTGAGCGCTTCCTCGGCGGACATGATGCCGAGCTGCTCGCCGTCGTCACCGATCAGGCGGACTTCCTTGTCGTTGATCTCTTCGTTGATTTGATGAACAGCGTTTGCGATTTGAAACACCTCCGAAAAATGCGGAAAAATAAGCGCGGACGCACAGCATCCGCGCATAAAAACAGCGTTGTCCTCCGAAGAGGCGTTGCTTTTATTGACCACGGCTGGCTGACGCGCCGCCGGGTGAGGCCGGGGATGCCGTCCTTCTTCCTTTAAGCTCTGATACTATACCAGTTCAGGCTGCGTTTGTCAAGTGCTTTCCCTGCAGTTTATGCGGCTTTTTCACGGGAAATGCCGCTCAGTACGCCTCGTCCGGCGCGCCCTCCGCCTTCTCCTGCTCCATGGCCAGCTTTACGATGCGGCTGGTGCCCAGGCGCTCCGCCCCGAGGGCGATGAAATCCTCCGCGTCCTGCAGGCTGGAGATGCCGCCGGCGGCCTTGACCTTGACGGACTCCGGGCAGTTTTCCCGCATGAGGCGCACGTCCTCCCGCGTGGCGCCGCCCGTGGAAAAGCCGGTGGAGGTCTTGATATAATCCGCCCCGCAGTGCGATACGATGGCGCACATGCGCAGCTTCTCCTCCTCGGTCAGCAGGCAGCACTCGATGATGACCTTCAGCAGGCTGTCCTTCACGGCCTCGCGCACCGCGCGGATATCGGCCGCCACGGCGTCCCACGCGCCGTCCTTGACCATGGAGAGGTTGATGACCATGTCGATCTCGTCGGCGCCGTTGCGCACGGCGTCGGCCGCCTCGAAGGCCTTGGCGGCGGTGGTCATATACCCGTTGGGAAAGCCTACGACCGTGCAGATCTTCAGCCTGTCGCCCACATAGCGCTTCGCGCCGGCCACGTGGCAGGGCGGGATGCAGACGCTGGCGCACTCGTAGCGGATCGCCTGGTCGCACAGCGCGCGGATCTCATCGGAGGTACAGTCCACCCGCAGGAGGGTATGGTCGCATTTTTTGAGGATATCACGGATCTCCATCTTTTTATTCTCCTTCTTCGTTTCTGTTTGCTGACCGTATTATACATGCTTTTCCCCGCATATTCAAGTGCCCGCCGCGAATAGGATGAAGCGTGACTTCTACGAAAAGGACGGCGGCGAATATGGACATGGATCACGAGAACAATTACGTACGGCTCTGCGGTGTGCCCGGCGGCGCGCCCGTCTTCTCCCACAGCAGCCGCGGACAGGACTTCTATGCCCTGCCGCTGGAGGTCAGGCGTCTGTCCGGCAACGTGGACAGGGTCAACGTCCTGATGCGGCGGAGCCTGCTCGCGGAGCTGGAGGCGCCGCAGGAAGAAAAGCTGCTGGTCGAAGGGCAGCTGCGCAGCTTCAACAACCGGCGGGGCGAGGGCGCGCGGCTGGTCATCTCCGTCTTTGCGCGGTCCCTGTGCTTCTGCGGCGAGGAGGACGGCAACCTCGTGCAGCTTCGCGGCACGCTCTGCCGCCCGCCCAATCTGCGCACGACGCCCATGGGGCGCGACATCTGCGACCTGATGCTGGCCGTGAACCGGCGCTACGGCCGCTCGGACTACCTCCCCTGCATCTGTTGGGGCGCCGCCGCGCAGGAGGCGGCCGACTGGGCCGTCGGCGACCGGGCCGCGCTCAGCGGCCGCCTGCAGAGCCGGGATTATATCAAGCTCACGGAGACCGGGCCCGTGCAGAAGACCGCCTTCGAGGTCTCGGTCACAGAGATCGTCCCGGAGGGAGCGTAGATCTTTTGCGGGGATCCGCACCGCTTTTGTCGAAGCCCTTGACCGCCCGCCGGCTTTGCGTTATGTTAACCGCGGAGGTGGTTTTTCATGGGTAAGAACGCGGGGCTGCTGGCCCTTGCGCTGCTGTTCGTCCTCACGGCCAATCTGCATCTATATTACAGCGTGACCGTGGACGGGCGGCGGATGGACGGGCTCTATACGCGGGGCGCAC
>JAFUUR010000002.1 GCA_017477695.1 Oscillospiraceae bacterium
ATTTCCCTCTTGCATGAAGAAAATAGCACGGGCAAAGTCATAAAACAGTCACACAGAAGTGCGGATCCGACTTCCCGAAGCGCTGTCCGACAGGACTGCGGGGAAGCTCAGATCTCGATCTTCGCGCCCATGAGCTTGGCGAACTCCTTCACGATGGCGGTGTCGCCGGGCCAGGCGGGAGCGGTGACCAGGTTGCGGTCCACCACCGCGTCGGTCGCGGGAACGTCCACGTAGGTGCCGCCGGCCAGGGTCACGTCCGGGCCCACCGCGGGGTACGCCGTGGCCTTGTACCCGGCCAGCACGCCGGCCGCGGCCAGGACCTGCGGCCCGTGGCAGATGGCGGCGACGGGCTTGCCCGCCGCGAAGAACTCGCGCACGATCTCCAGCACGCGGGCGTTGAGGCGGATGTACTCGGGAGCGCGGCCGCCCGTGATGAACAGGCCCTCGTAGTCCTCGGTCTTGACCGCGTCAAAGTCCGCCGTCAGGGCGAAGTTGTGCCCGCGCAGCTCCGTATAGGTCTGCTCGCCCAGAAAGTCGTGCACGGCGGTGGCGACCGTCTCGCCCGCCTTCTTGTCGGGGCAGACCGCGTCCACCTGGTAGCCCAGCACGCCCAGCGCCTGGAACGGGACCATGGTCTCGTAATCCTCGGTGAAGTCGCCGCAGAGCAGCAATACTTTTTTAGCCATTTGATTTTACCTCCTTCAATTTTTGTCCGGATGGGGCTGGCCCCATTATAGCAGAGCGCGGCGGGAAAGGCAATGCTTTCCCGCCGCGCCGGCAAAACCGTCGGCGGGCCCTGCGCCGCCGTTTTTTTATTCCACCTCGACCACCGTGAGCTCGCCCCCGCGCACGACGAAGCGCACGTTCCGCCCGGCAAAGCCCAGACCGTAGACGCGCTCCGGGTCCTCTTGATAGCGCGGGCGCGGGTCGTTCGCGAGCACGCCCGTGAGCGCGGCCAGCTTCCCGGACGGGAGCTTCTCCGCCGTACCAGGCGCGTAAGTCACGCGCAGCGTCGCCCCCGGATCCGGCGCAAAGCCCGCGCTCGCCTCCGGGCGGCAGTCCGCATAGGGGACGTAGGGCTTGATATCGAAGATGGGCGTGCCGTCCGCCAGGTCCGCCCCGGCGACGCGCAGCACCGGCCCGAGCGCCGCGTCCTTTTCCACGCCCAGCAGCCGCACGCAGCTCAGCCCCAGCGCGTTCGGCCGGAAGGGCGAGCGCGTGGCGAAAACGCCCATGCGCGCGTTGCCGCCCAGACGCGGCGGACGCACGGTGGGCGACCAGCCCTCCCGCAGGGCCAGGGAAAACTGCCAGATCAGCCAGATATGGGAAAAGCCCTCGAGGCCGCGCAGAGCTTCCTCGCGGCGGTATTCCTCCTCGAAGACGATCCGTCCCTCCAGCTCTTCCACGATGCCCGCCTGGCGGGGCAGGCCGAATTTGCCGTCCAGCTCGCTGCGGATACGCGCGATGGGCCGGATCTCATACGTCTCCGCCGCCATCACATCAGCTCCTGTAAAAAGGTCAGCGCCCGCAGCGAGATGAAATTGATCAGCATGTGCAGGAAGATGCTGCCCCAGATGCTGTTCGAGCGCTCGTAGCAGCGGCACAGCAGATACGACACCGGCAGGTACTGCAGCAGATACAGCCAGACGATGGGGTCGCCGAGGGCATAGCCCCAGACGTGATACAGTGCGAAGAGCAGCATGCTCGCGAGATAGGCCAGCGTCCTGTTGTAGCGCCGCACCAGGCCGAAGACGCCCGCGCGGAACATCAGCTCCTCCAGGATGGGCGCGAGAAAGACGGCCAGCGCCTTCACCATGCCCTCGCCCTCGTCGGTGAGGCTCACGACGGCGGAGTTGTTGGGGTTGTTCATGACGAAGCCCATCCCGTCGCCGCTCGTGAGCAGCGACTCGGCCGCGGCCAGCAGCCCGTTGAGCACCATGTTGAAGGCCAGCATCAGGCCGTAGCAGATGACGACCTCCAGCGCGATGAACGGGAAGTTGTCGCACAGCGGGTCGAAGTCCCGCCGCAGGAAGCGCCACTGGCAGGCCAGCATGTACAGCACGCCGAGCGCGTAGCAGACGAAGTTCAGCTCCGCGCCGTTGAAGCGATCCCCCATCAGCGCGGTGATGAGCGTCGGCAGCAGGACGATATGGATGGGCAGATACACGAGCGCCGCGACGGTCTCGCCCCTGCTCATGCGGCTGGTGAACGGCAGGCGCTCTCGCTTTTCCCTCATCAGCCCCTCGCTTTCTTCTGCAGCTCGAAGAGCAGGTTCATCGCCTCGAGCGGGGTCAGCGTGTTCAGATCCGTCTCCTGCAGGATGCGGCGCACCTCGTCCGTGCCGAGGTCGGCAAAGCTGAGCTGGTCGTCCTCCGGGACCGGGGCCTGCGCCGGCGCGCGGCCGCCCTCGGCCTCCAGCTCACGCAGGTAGCCCTTGGCCTTCTGGATGACGGCCTCCGGCAGCCCGGCCAGCTTCGCCACCTCGATGCCGTAGCTGTCATCCGCAGCGCCGCGCACGATCTTGCGCAGGAACACCAGCGTCCCGCCCTGCTTCTTGGCGGTGATGTTGTAGTTGCGCACCCCGGCGATCTCGCCCTCGAGCGCGCTCAGCTCATGGTAGTGCGTGGCGAACATGGTCTTGGCGCCGAGCCTGCGCTTGTCGGCGCAGAACTCCAGCACCGCCCGGGCGATCGCCATCCCGTCGAAGGTAGAGGTGCCGCGGCCGATCTCGTCGAGGATCAGCAGCGAGGCGGGCGTGGCGTGGCGCAGGATGTTCGCCATCTCGTTCATCTCCACCATGAAGGTGGACTGGCCGGAGGCCAGATCGTCCGACGCGCCGATGCGCGTGAAGACCCGATCCACCACGCCGATGGTTGCGCTCTTCGCCGGGACGAAGGAGCCCATCTGCGCCATGAGCACGATCAGCGCCGTCTGGCGCATATAGGTGGACTTGCCCGCCATGTTGGGCCCGGTGACGATGGCCACCCGGTCCTCCCTGTCGTTGAGCCAGGTGTCGTTCGGGACGAAAAGCACCTCCTTGAGCGTCTGCTCGACGACGGGGTGCCGCCCGTCCACGATGCGCAGCTCGCGCGAAGCGTCGACCTCCGGGCAGGTGTAGTTGTTGCGCACGGCCACCTCGGCCAGGGAGCACAGCACGTCCAGCCGGGCCACCGCCTCCGCGGTCGCCTGGATACGGTCCACCTTGGCGGCCACGCTGTCGCGCACCTGGCAGAAGTACTCGTACTCCAGGTCGTTGATGCGGTCGCGCGCGGTGAGCAGGGTGCTCTCCAGCTCCTTGAGCTCCTGGGTGAAGTAGCGCTCGTTGGACACCAGGGTCTGCTTGCGGATATAGTCCTCCGGCACGTTCTCCAGCCCCGCCGAGCGCGGCACGTCGATGTAATAGCCGAAGACCTTGTTGTAGCCGACCTTCAGCTTCCGGATGCCGGTGCGCTGCCGCTCGCGCGCCTCCAGCTCCGCGACCATCTGCGCGCCGTTGTCGCGCACGCCGCGCAGCCGGTCGACCTCCTCGGAATAGCCCCGGCGCAGGATGCCGCCCTCGCGCACGGAGAAGGGCGGGTCGTCACATATCGCGCGGTCGATCTCGAAGCGCATGTCCTCGAGCGCGTCCATGGCGCAGATCTCCCGCAGCTCCGCGCAGGCGAAGGGCGCCAGCAGCTCCTTGAGCCGCGGCAGCGCCGCCGCGCAATTGGCAAGCGCGCGCAGGTCCCGCCCGCCGGCCGTGCCGTAGACCGCCCGGCCCACGAGGCGCTGCATGTCGTTGATCTCGCGCAGGGCGAGGATGAGCTCGCCGCGCGCGACGTGGTCCTTCACCAGCTCACCGACGGCGGCGTGGCGCCGCTTGATCGCCACCACGGACAGGAGCGGCCGTTCCACCCAGGCGCGCAGCAGGCGGCCACCCATGGGCGTCTTCGTCTTGTCCAGCACCCAGAGCAGCGACCCGCGCTTTTCCCCGCTGCGCAGGGACTCCGTCAGCTCGAGGCTGCGGCGGGTGGTCCAGTCCAGCTCCATATAACGCCCGCCGTAGAACACGTCCAGACGGTTGATGTGGCTCAGGTCGAATTTCTGCGTGTCGGCGACGTACTGCAGCAGGGCGCCCGCGGCGCACACCGCCGCCTCTTCTCCGCCCAGCCCGCTCTGATCGATATCCGTGAAGCCGAACTGCTCGCACACGCGCGCCGCGGCGGGCATATACGCGAACAGCTCCCCGCCGGGCTCCAGCATGGCGTCCAGCCTGCGGCGGAGAAAGTCCGTCACCGCGGCGTTTTCGCCGACCCCGGGCGACAGCACCGCCTCCCGCGGTGCGAAGCGCCCCAGCTCGTTGAGGATATGGTTCTCCGCGTCCGCCCCGAAGGCCGCGCAGCAGAACTCGCCCGTGGAGATATCGCAGAAGGCGGCGCCGCCGCGGCCCGCGTCGAGGTACACCGCGCAGATATAATTGCTGCGCCCCTCCTCCAGCATGGAGCTCTCCGTCACCGTGCCGGGCGTGATGATGCGGATGACCTCCCGCTGCACCAGACCCTTGGCCAGGGCGGGATCCTCGGTCTGCTCGCAGATGGCCACCTTGTAGCCCTTGGCGATCAGCCGGGCGATATAGGCCTCGGCGCTGTGGTAGGGCACGCCGCACATGGGCGTGCGCTCTTCCGGGTTCTCGATGGCCCGGTCGCGCGTGGTCAGGGCGAGATCCAGCTCGCGCGAGGCGATCTTGGCGTCCTCGTCGAACATCTCGTAGAAATCTCCCAGGCGGAAGAACAGCAGGCAGTCCTGATGCTGCTGTTTGATCTCCCGGTATTGTTTTTTCATGGGCGTAAGCTCAGCCATTGCTTATGCTCTCCTGTCTCCGTATCTGCTCATGCTTCGGCGAGCTCTCCGTAGAGGGCCCAGGTGTTGCTGGCGGTGATCTTCACGTCCGCAAAGCGGCCGATCAGCGCCGGATCTCCCTTCAGATGCACGAGGCGGCCGCCGTTGGTGCGGCTGGAAAGGTTGTAGGGCACCTTGCCGGTCTCGCCGTCGACCAGCACGCGCAGCGTCCGCCCCTCGTATTCCCGGTGCTTCTCACCGGAGATGCGGTTGGCCGTCTCCGTCAGCATGTCGAAATGACGCTGCTTGTCGGCGCGGGTATAGGGATCCGGCATGGAGGCCGCCGGGGTGCCCACGCGCTTGGAGTAGATGAAGGTGAACATCGCGTCGAAGCGCACCTGCTCGCACAGGCGCAGGGTGTCCGCGAAGTCCTCGTCCGTCTCGCCGGGGAAGCCCACGATGATATCCGTCGTCAGCACGAGATCCGGCATATACGCGCGCGCGACGCGCACCTCCTCGAGATACTTCTCCCGGTCGTAGCTGCGGTTCATGGCCTTGAGCACCCGGTCGCTGCCGGACTGGACGGGCAGGTGGATATGGTGCGCGCACTTTTCGCAGGCGGCCATGGTCCTGAACAGCTTCTCCGTCGCGTCCTTGGGGTGGCTGGTCATGAAGCGGATCAGAAAATCGCCGGGGATGTCGTTGACCATGCGCAGCAGATCCGCGAAGTCCACCCCGCAGTCCAGATCCTTGCCGTAGGAATTCACGTTCTGCCCCAACAGGGTGATGTCCTTATAGCCAGCGGCCACGAGCTCGCGCGCCTCGGCCACCACGTCCTCCGGCCTGCGCGACCGTTCGCGCCCGCGCACGTAGGGCACCACGCAGTAGGTGCAGAAATTGTTGCAGCCGTACATGATCGAGAGCCAGGCCTTCACGCTGCCGTCGCGCCGCTGGGGGATGCCCTCCGCTACGGCGCCGGCGTCCTTCTGCGTGGCGAAGACGCGCTTGCCCCCGGTCATCACCCGCAGCAGCAGCTCCGGGAAGCGCCACAGCTCGTGCGGGCCGAAGACCAGATCCACCACGGGGTAGGAGCGCTTGATCTTCTCGGCCATGTGCTCCTGCTGCACCATGCAGCCGCAGACCGCCACGATCTGGTCGGGCTTGTTCTTCTTCGTGTGGTTGAGCGCGCCCACGTTCCCGAGCACGCGCATCTCCGCGTGCTCCCGCACGGCGCAGGTGTTCACCACGATCACGTCCGCCTGGAACTCGTCCTCGGTGAAGCTGTAGCCCATCTCGGCCAGATACCCGCGCAGCTTCTCGCTGTCGGCCTCGTTCTGCTGACAGCCGTAGGTGTCCACCATGGCGAGGGGACGGCGGCCGTCCGCGGTCACGCGGTCGAAGATCTGCGCGCACAGCGCCTGCTGCCGCCGGATCTCCTCCGCGTCGATCTCTTTTCTTACGTAGCTCATATCGTTATTCCTTTGCTTAGCCGTTGTATTAAAAGATTTTAACACAAAATCTATGGAACTTTCAACTGAAATCCTGTATAATGATGAAGTTAAAGCGTCAGGAGGATCTGATATGCCTGTTATCCATATACTTTCTCCCCACGTGGCGGATCTGATCGCCGCCGGCGAGGTGGTGGAGCGCCCGGCCTCCGTCGTCAAGGAGCTCGTCGAGAACGCCTTCGACGCCGGGGCGAAGAACGTGACCGTGGAGATCCGCGGCGGCGGCGCGCCCTACATCCGCGTGACGGACGACGGCTGCGGCATGGCCCCGGAGGACGCGGGCGTGGCCTTTCTGCGGCACGCCA
Source organism: Oscillospiraceae bacterium (assembly GCA_017477695.1). Classification (GTDB taxonomy): domain Bacteria; phylum Bacillota; class Clostridia; order Oscillospirales; family Oscillospiraceae; genus Limivicinus. Next base: position 6,632 of record JAFUUR010000002.1, read on the forward strand.
CCTCCAAGCTGCACGACGAGCGCGGGCTCGAGGCCATCGGCACGATGGGCTTCCGCGGCGAGGCGCTGGCCGCCATTTCCGCCGTCTCCCACGTCGAGCTGCGCACCCGCCGCAGCGGGGACGAGGCCGGCACCCTCGTGACCCTCACCGCCGGGGACATCCAGGATATGGGCCCCGTCGGCTGCCCGGCGGGCACCACCATGATCGTGCGCGATCTGTTCTTCAATACGCCCGCGCGGCTCAAGTTCCTCAAGTCCGACCGGGCGGAGGCCACGGCCTGCGTGCAGGCCGCGCTGCGCTGCGCGCTCGGCCGCCCGGAGGTCTCCGTGCGCTTCCTGCGCGACGGGAAGGAGGAATTCTTCTCCCCCGGCGACGGCAGGCAGGACTCCTGCGTCTATACCCTGCTGGGCAGGGACCTGGCCTCTTCCCTGCTGCAGTGCCGCAGCGAGGAGGACGGGCTGCGGCTTTCGGGCTTCGTGTCCTCCCCCGCGGCGGGGCGGGGCAACCGCAGCGCGCAGTATTTCTTCTGCAACGGCCGCTATATCCGCTCCGCGCTGCTGCAGGCGGCGCTGGAGCAGGCCTATAAAAACACCCTGCTCACCGGGCGCTACCCCGCGTGCGTGCTGTATCTGGACCTCGGTCTCGGCAGCGTCGACGTAAACGTACACCCGGCCAAGATGGAGGTCAAGTTCTCCTTCGAGAAGAAGGTCTTCGACCTGGTATACAACGCCGTGCGCCTGACGCTCGACGGGGAGCAGCGCACCGCGCAGGTGGAGCTCTCGCCCGCCACGCGCAAGCTGGCAGAGCCGCGGGCGGATTTCTACCGCAGCATGCGCGCGGAGGACTTTCGCACCAACGGCTACTCCGCCGGGCGCGGCGACAAGGCGCACGCACGCGGCGGCGACGGCCCGGCCCCGGCGGCTG
>JAFUUR010000084.1 GCA_017477695.1 Oscillospiraceae bacterium
AGCGAGTTGAGCGCCGCTGTCACGCCGCCCTCGCCGCCGAACAGCACCTCCATCACGGTCACGACTCTCTCCTTGGCCATGAAGCCGCTGATGAGCGAGGTGCAGATGCGCCAGTCGCCCAGGCCGATGGGCCGCAGCAGCGGGACGAGCCAGCCCGAGACGAGCGCGAGGATGCTCCGCTGCGAGTCCTCCACGAGGTCGAAGTGCAGGTCGAAGCTTTGCAGGAACCAGACGACGATGGTGGCGATGAGGATGACGGAGAAGGCGCGCTGCAGGAAATCCTTCGCCTTTTCCCACAGCAGCTGCAGGACGCTGCGCGGGCTGGGCAGGCGGTAGTTGGGCAGCTCCATCACGAAGGGGACGGCTTCGCCCCGGAAGAGCGTGTTCTTGAACAGCAGCGCCACCAGCACGGCCATGAGGATGCCGAGCAGGTAGAGCCCGGTCATGATCTGCCAGCCGTGGTCGGGGAAGAAGGCGCTGACGAAGAAGGCGTAGATGGGCAGCTTCGCCGTACAGCTCATGAACGGCGTGAGCAGGATGGTCATTTTCCGGTCGCGCTCGCTCGGCAGGGTGCGCGTGGACATGACGGCGGGCACCGTGCAGCCGAAGCCGATCAGCATCGGCACGATGCTCCGGCCGGACAGGCCGATCCGCCGCAGGAGCTTGTCCATAAAGAAGGCCACGCGGGCGATGTAGCCGCTGTCCTCCAGGAGAGAGAGGAAGAAGAACAGCGTCACGATGATGGGCAGGAAGCTCAGCACGCTTCCGACGCCCTCGAAGATGCCGTCGATGATGAGGCCGTGGATGGCGTCGTTCACGCCGGCGGCCTGCAGCCCCGCGTCCGCGAGCGCCGTGAGCCGCTCGATCCCCGCGGCCAGCAGATCCTGCAGCCAGGCACCGACGACCGAGAAGGTCAGATAGAACACCAGCGCCATGATGGCGATAAAGACCGGCAGGGCGGTGTAGCGGCCGGTGAGCACCCGGTCGAGCCTCTGACTGCGCAGATGCTCGCGGCTCTCGCGCGGCTTGACCACGCAGCGGCTGCAGACCCTGTCGATGAAGGCGAAGCGCATGTCGGCGATGGCGGCGCTGCGGTCGAGCCCGCGCTCCTTTTCGAGCTGCAGCACGATATGCTCCAGCAGCTCCCGCTCGTTCTCGTCGAGCTGCAGCTGCTCGAGGATGCGCGCGTCGCCCTCAATGAGCTTGCCCGCGGCGAAGCGCACGGGCAGGCCGACGCGCGCCGCGTGGTCCTCGATCAGATGGCTCACCGCGTGCAGGCAGCGGTGCACGGCGCCGCCGTGATCCTCCGCCCCGCAGAAATCCTGCCGGAGGGGCGTCTCCCGGTACCGGGCGATGTGGACCGCGTGTCTGACCAGCTCGTCCACGCCCTGGTTTTTCACCGCGGAGATCGGCACCACCGGCACGCCCAAAAGCAGCTCCATGGCGTTGACGTCGACTGAGCCGCCGTTGCCGACCACCTCGTCCATCATATTGAGCGCCACGACCATCGGCGTCTCCATCTCGAGAAGCTGCACGGTCAGATAGAGGTTGCGCTCGATGTTGGAGGCGTCCACGACATTGATGACGACGTCTGGGATATTGTCTATCAAGTTCTTACGGACGTAGAGCTCTTCGGGGCTGTAGGCTGACAGGGAGTAGGTGCC
>JAFUUR010000085.1 GCA_017477695.1 Oscillospiraceae bacterium
CAAGGTCGCGGATCGCCTGGAACTGCGCCGCCGCCACCTCCATATTCAGCCGAAAGCCCTCGTTCATACCGATATAATGCAGCGCCGGCGCGATGTAGGGCGCCACCCGCTTTTCATCATAGGAGCTCAGGACTTCTTTGCTGAAATTGGAAGTCTCCGCAGCCTTGTCTACGATCTCTTTATCGAAGCACCGATACTGCAGCTGCTGTGCAAGCGCGTGCGCGATCAAGTGCCCGTTGCTGCCATGCTCTCTGCCCACGGTGATGATCATCCCGTATTCCCCCTTTGGCGATGCGTCGTTCTGAGGCTGACACACAGGAAGTGCGTCCCACCTGCTTTGTTATTTTAGCATTATCTAACGTACGATTGCAACACTTATCCGAAAAAAGACGGGTCTCGCGGCAAGAGTCGTCCCTCCGGCGCATAAGCTTATCCTATGACGCGCCCGAGGGAGGGATCGGTTTGCAGCAGCGCAGGCTCCTATATAACACCATATTGCTCACCTGCTCCTCTCTTATGATGAGCGCCATCGGGATGGCCTTCCAGGTTTGGCTCGTCGGCAGGATCGGCCCGGTCGGGATCGGTCTCTATCAGCTCACGATCTCCGTCACCAATCTGGGAGCGACTTTTGCCATATCCGGGATCCGCTTTGCCACCACACGCCTGGTCTCCGAAGAACTGGGCGCCGGAGAACCCGGCGGCATCCGCAGCGCCGTGCGGCGCTGTCTCGCCTACGCGGCCGTATTCGGCACCGCCGCAGCCGCGATCCTGTGGTCGCTGGCGCAGCCGCTCGGCTTTCTGTGGGTGCGCGACGCGCGCACGGTGCTCTCCCTGCGCATCGCGGCACTCTCCATGCCGTGTATCTCGCTCTGCGCCGCCATGTCCGGCTATTTCACAGCGAGCGGCCGTGTCTGGAAGCCTACGCTCGTCCACCTGCTGGAGCAGCTCGCCTCGATCGCGCTGGTCGCGTTCTGCCTGAAGCGCGCCCCCGCCGGCGATATTGAGAAGAGCTGCGCCGCAGTGACGCTTGGCCGGCTCTCTGCCGACGTGCTCAGCCTCGTTTTGATGTTCCTCTTCTATCGCGACGACCGGCGCCGTCATTACGACAGTGAGCCTCGGAGCATACGCATTACCGGGCGCATGCTCAGGATCGCGCTTCCGCTCGCTGTCTCCGCGTATGCCCGCAGCGCGCTGAGCACGCTGCAGCATCTTCTTGTGCCGCGCGGCCTGAAGGCCGCCGGATACTCCGCGGACGGTGCGCTCTCCGGTTACGGAACGATCCAGGGCATGGCCCTTCCCGTCGTTCTGTTCCCCTCCTGTATCCTGGCCGCCGCCGCGGAGCTGGTCGTTCCGGAGCTGACGGAGGCGCAGGTGCGGCAAGACGCCGAGGGGATCCGCCGCACGACGCACGCGCTCCTGCGTCTCAGTCTGGGTTTTTCCGTGTTGGTCTGCGCCTTTCTGTTCCTGTTTGCGGGCCGGCTCGGTCTCGCCGTCTACCACAGCGGGGAGGCAGGGCGCTATATCCGCATCCTCGCCCCGCTCGTCCCAGTCATGTACACCGATATGACGGTCGACGGCTGCCTGAAAGGGCTCGGCCAGCAGGTGTGGAGTATGGGCATCAACGTCCTGGACTCGCTGCTCGGATTGGTGCTGGTCTGGCAGCTCCTGCCGCGCTACGCGCTCACGGCCTATCTCGCCATCCTCTATTTCACCGAGCTCGTCAACTTCGCGCTTAGCCTGATGCGGCTGCAGCGCTGCCTGAAAGGCAGCGCCGCAGTCGGATAGCGTTTATTCCGATTCAAGCCGTCACGGTCTTTTTGTGGCGGCGCTCGTCGTTCTTATGCAGGATGGGCGAGATGCGCTTATAGAGCAGGAAGGTCAGGAGCGAGACCACGATGCCCTTCAAGAGATTGAACGGTACGACCGCAAAGAGCACCAGCGTGGAAACGCTGTTGATGGCACTGTTGACCGCCGTCCCCATACCGATGATGACCTCGATCGGCATCCCAAAGAGCTGCGCGAACTTCGGCAGCAGATAGATCGCGTTGAAGGCGCTGCCGAACACGGTCATCACCAGGGTGCCGGCGATCAGCCCCATGAGTGCGGATCTCCTGCTGGGTTTGGCGTGATAAATCACGCTTGCGGGAAGCACGAAAGAGCAGCCGACGGCAAAGTTCGCAAAATCGCCCACGAACGCGGTGCTCGTACCCTTGAGCAGGAGCTTGATCATGACTTTGATCAGCTCGGACACGACGCCGGCCACGGGTCCGAGATAGAACGTGCAGATCAGGATCGGCAGCTCGCTCAGATCCATTTTATAAAAGCCCGGTGCGAAGAACAGCGGGATCTCGACCAGCATCAGAACGCCGGCCATGCAGGAGAAGATGGCGACATAGGTGATGTAATGCGTGTCGGAAAGGGACTTGCGGTTTTTGCTCAGTCTCTTCTCGAGCAGCCAGGCAACGAGGAACAGCGCTGCAAAAATCAGCAGGCACACAGCGACGAATTTTAGGTTTTCCATGACATACCTCCAAAAAAATACGCCTGAAGATCATATCTTCAGGCTTGGAATGTACAGGACAACGGAATAACAAATCAGAATGCTGCACGGATGCGAAAGGACGCAGAGGTACATTTTCCTCATCTTCTTCCATCCAGACTATACTGTCGGTCCCGGGATCGCACCGGATCATGCCTTTCGGCTCGCGGACTCAAGAGACACGCTATCCTCATCTCTTATACCGCCGGTCGGGAATTTCACCCTGCCCTGAAGATGGCCTCATTGTAGCACGCCACGCTTCTTTTGACAAGTCCCAATTTTCAGTTTATACTGGTGAGCAGAAACGCCGCCGGAGGTCATGATGGAAACGCGTGAAAACACCTGCTGCTTTACCGGGCACCGCCCCGCGAAGCTGCCCTGGGGAACAAATGAAACCGACCCCCGCTGCCTCGCCCTCAAGGCTGAGATCGCCTCGCGCCTGGACGGGATCTACCAGGCGGGCTACCGCCATTTTCTCTGCGGTATGGCCATCGGCTGTGACATGTTCTTTGCAGAGGCCGTGCTCGCACTGCGCAGCCGCTGTCCGGACGTGAGCCTGGAAGCGGTCATCCCCTGCGGCACGCAGCCGGACAAGTGGCGCCGCGACCTGCGGGAGCGCTACAACCGTCTGCTGGATCAGAGCGACCGGGTGAAGGTGCTGCAGATCGATTACAGCCCGGACTGCATGCAGCGGCGCAACCGCCACATGGTCGACCGCTCCTCTCTCCTGCTCGCCTGCTACGACGGCCGGCCCGGCGGTACGATGAGCACCATACTCTACGCCGAGCACCAGAAGCTGAAAGTGATCCTGATAGAAGTATGACCCGCTGCCCACGGCAGCGGGTCATGCGTTATTCGGCCTGCGGCGCGTTGCCCTGCCGGATGTCCCGAAGCGCCACGTTGAGCGCCGCCCCGATGAAGATGATCTGGCAGCTGATGTAAAGCCAGAACATCAACAGGATCAGCGAGGTGATGGAGCCGTATACCAGCGGATAGCGGGCGGAAGCGTTGCTGAACAGGGCGA
>JAFUUR010000012.1 GCA_017477695.1 Oscillospiraceae bacterium
GACGACCACCTTGTAGGGCGTCTTGTATTCCGTGCCCTCGTATTCCAGCTTTTTGTTGTCCAGATAGACCGTGTGGCCGCGGCCGATGACCATCATCACCGCGGCGATCGCGATGAGGACTGCCAGCGTGCCGAGGCGGAACAGAAGCATTCTCTTTTTATTCATTCTCCGCCTCCTGCTGCGCCTGCGCAAGCTGCTGGCCCATCATGCTCTTGACCTTGCGCTTCTTGGTTTCGTACATGATCAGCGCCACCGTGATGACCGCGTAGGATACGAACACGCGGAAGTACTCGCCGATCATGGAGTCTCCCGTGATGGCGGCGCCCGCCTTCGGCGCGACGATGAACATGGTGTGGAACAGGATGACGCCGAGGAAGACGTTGCCGATGGAGGCCTTCTCCACGCTCGCGCCGCCGACCAGCAGCGCCGCGATGCAGAACATGCCGATCTGGGAGTGCGAGCTGTAGGTCGCGATATTGCCCATGTTCTGCAGGTAGATCACCATGCCGAAGCCCGCGAGCACCGTGGACATGACGATGGAGATGATGCGCGTGCGCTCGACATTGATGCCCGCGTCACGGGCGACCTCGATGTCCTGGCCGACCGCGCGCATGTCCTGGCCGAGCTTGGTCCGCCGGAACCAGAGGATGAACAGGCACAGCAGCGCGATGATGAGGAAGGTCAGCACGGGGATCTTCACGCCGCCGACCTTAATCGCCAGGAGATTATCCAGGCACTGGCGCATGTTCAGCAGGGACACGGTGTTGCGGATGCCGTAGCCGCGCGGCAGCTTGATGGAGAAGTGCTTGATGGGGATGATGGGGCCCATCATGTACAGCACCACCAGCTGGTACAGGCCGTTGGTGAAGAAGCTGATGATGTAGCTGGTGATCATCTCCCGGCCCTTGGCCATGTTCAGGATCTTGCCGCAGAAGGCGCCCAGCAGCACGGAGATGGGGATGGACAGGATCATCGCCAGCACCACGCCGGGGATGCCCCAGATCTGCCAGTCGGACACGAAGATCAGCGCGATCTCACCGGCCATAGCGCCCAGCGTCATGCCGAAGTTCAGGCCCATGCCGGACATGATGGGGATCAGCAGCGCGAGGATCAGGAAGATGTTGCGCCCCATGCGGGTGACGATCTCGTTGAGCAGGTAACTCACGGACAGGCCCGACAGCGGGATGCAGATCGCGCAGATCACGACGAAGGTGATCGGCACGGAATTGTCCCGCAGGAGAGAAAGGAGCTTTTTGCCCAGGTTCTTTTCTTTCATTTCGTCGCCTCCGTCTTCCTCGTCAACGCGTACAGGATCATGCCCTGGGAGGCAACGACGCGAATGACCTCGCTCATATCCATGTGGATCATGTTGTTCATGACCGTCGGCGTCATGGTGACGATGCCCTGAAACAGGAACGTGCCGATGATGACGTTGGCGATCGACGCCTTGTTGACGGTCGCGCCGCCGATCAGGATCGCGGAGACCGCGGGCAGCGCCATGTAGAACGGCGCCATGTAGAGCTGGATGAAGCCGAAGCCCTGCTCGTAGACCAGGATGCCGATGGCGGCGAGCCAGGTGGAGAGCACCACGGACAGCAGCCGGGTCCTGTCCACATTGACGCCTGCGGCCCGCGCGAAGGTGGGGTTGGAGCCCACGGCGGTCATGGCGGTGCCGGTCTTGGTGTGCAGGAAGGCCCACATGCCGAAGGCCAGCAGTGCGAAGAACAGGAGCGTCCCGGTGGGGATGGAGAGATTGCCGATGTTGATCTGCAGGAAGCTCGCCAGCACCTTGTCGTAAAAGCCCTCCAGGGAGATGGTGGTGCGCAGGCCCTTGCCCGCGAAGCCCCAGACCATCGTCGGGCTGTGGTAGGGCAGAAGCAGCCACATCATGCACATGAAGGACACCGAGGAGAAGCCCACGTAGGTGGCGATCATCATCTCGCCTCCCTTGATCTTGTTCAGCAGCCACCCGTACAGGGCGCCCAGCAGGATCGCGATGGGCGTGGCGATGACGATGGCCATCACGAAGCTCAGCGGGCCCGTGAAGCCGAATTCGATGGACAGCGTCGCGCCCAGCAGGCCGGAGATGATGCCGAGCGGCAGGCCGAAGTTCAGGCCGCAGCCGGAGTGGATCATCGGTACCATGGCCAGCACCAGGATGGCGTTCCAGCTGAAGCGGTTGATGGTGTTGCTGATCTGCGTCCAGAAATCGGCGCCCACGAAGGGGGCCGCGATGAACAGCAGCAGCAGGAAGGCCGCGATGATCAGGCGCGGGAGCCCGAAGCTCTTCACCATCTCCCGCAGCTTGTCCCGCAGGGTCGGGTTGTTTTTGTCTGTCAACACTTCGTTCATGCTGTCCTCCTCACCTCACCATGCTGACCATCAGCATGCCGAAGTCCTCCGACGGGTCAGACGCCGGGCGGATGCCGGCGATCTTGCCGCCGGAAACGATGGCGATGCGGTCGCAGATCTGCCGCAGCTCCTCCAGCTCCGAGGAGATCATCACCACCGTGACGCCGCTCTCCCGGTTGAATTTCTTCAGCGCCTGGAGCACCAGTGCCTTGGCGCCGACGTCGATGCCGCGGGTCGGCTCGGAGACGAACAGGAACTTCGGCGAGAGCGCGAAGGCCTTCGCGAGGCAGATCTTCTGCTGGTTGCCGCCCGAGAGCTCCTTCGCTTTCTGCTTGGAGCCCGTGCACTTGACGGCGAGCTCCTCGATGTATTGCTCGGTCACGCCGCGGATGGCCTTTTCATCGCGCCATTTGACGAGACCGCCCAGGTAGCTCTTCAGGAACTTGTTCTGCACCTGCATGGCGGGGAAAGCCACGTTCCATTCCAGACTCTCGTCCAGCAGCAGGCCCACGCCCCGGCGGTCCTCCGACACGAAGGCCAGAGAGGCGTCCAGGCATTTGCGCGGACTGTTGAGGGGGATCTGCTCCCCGTACAGCTCCACGGTGCCGCCGGCCTGGTACAGGCCCATGATCCCGTTGGGGATGCCGAGCTTGCCCTGCCCGGCGAGGCCGCCGATGCCCAGGATCTCCCCCTCGCGCACGTCGAGGTTCACGTCGCGGACGGTCTCGCCCGGCATGTCCACCCACAGCCTGCGGATGGACATGGCGATCTTCGCGTCCGCATCGTCGCGTATATCAAGGTTGGCGGCGTTCTCCACGTTTCTGCCGACCATCCATTTTGAAATCTCTTTTACGTTGGTCTCCGCCGCGGGCACGTCCTTGACGACGTAGCCGTCGCGCATGACGAGGACCTTGTCGCACACCGCCAGGATCTCGTGCAGCCTGTGGGTGATGAAGATCACGGCGATGCCCTTTTCGGACATGGCGCGGATCGAGTCGAGCAGCGCTTCCGCTTCCTTCTCGGTCAGCACCGCCGTCGGCTCGTCCAGGATCAGCAGCTTCAGCTGGTCCTTGCTCAGCTCGCGGGCGATCTCGGTGAACTGCTTATGCCCGACGGGCATGTCGCTGATCACCATATCCTTGTCGATATGGAAGCCCATTTTTTCGATGGCGGCCTCGGCGCGGCCGGTCATCTCGTTGTAATCCAGGGTATTGAGCCGCTCTCCGAAGACCTCGGAGACGACCGTTCTCTTCTTCGGCTCGCGGTTGAGCAGGATGTTCTCCGTGGCGCTGAAGCCGGGGATCAGGGAAAACTCCTGATGCACCATGCCGATGCCTGCGGCCAGCGCGTCGAAGGGCGTATCGAAGTGCACCTTCTCGCCGTCGATCAGGATATCCCCCTCGTAGCCGCCGGTCTCGCGGATCACGTCCATCCCGAAGAGGATCTTCATGAGCGTGCTCTTGCCGGCGCCGTTTTCCCCGCAGAGACCGAGCACCTCGCCCTCGCGCAGGGTGAGGTTGATATCCGTCAGGACCTGGTTGCCGAAGAAGTCCTTTTTGATACTGCGCATCTCCAACAAGGGAGCTGTACTGTTTTGCATATCTGTACCCTACCTGAAATCAGAGGGGAGGAATTGCTCCCTCCCCATATTTTGCCTGATTGATTTTTTAGATCACTTGATCGTGAAGTACTCCTCGGGGACCTCGACGGAGGTGGAGCCCATGTAGTGGCCCGGATCGCCCATGATGTAGGTATCCTGGTACACGAGGAAGGTGTTGTCGGCCTTGACGCCGGTCTCCGCGTTGGTGTAGTTGGAGCCGTTCCAGGCGGCGCCGGGAGAGAAGACCTCGTAGGCCTTGGCGATATCGTCGATATCGAGCAGCTCGCTCTCGCCGTTGATGACGTTCAGCGCATGCTGCGCCAGACCGGCGGAGACGGTGTAGCCGTAGGAGTAAGCCCAAGTGCCGAACTTGCCGGCGCCGCCCTTTTCAACGATGGCGGACTCGACCTTGGCCAGGATCTTGGCGTAGTCGCCGGCCTCAGCGGTCAGGTCGATGCCCAGCGCGCCGGGGTAGCCCATGGTGGGAGAGGGCAGGTCGGCCTCGATGAAGTAGCCGCCGTACTCGAGCAGCTGCTTGAGCAGAGGCTCGGTGTGGGCGTCGTTGGTGCAGAAGTAAGCCGCGTTCGTGCCGTACTTCTCGACCCACTCGGGAACCTTCTCGAGGATGTAGGCCTGCGCGCCGGCGACGCCGACGTCGGTGGTGGGATCGGGAGCGGTCTCAAGGACGAAGCTCATGCCGAACTCCTCGCAGGCGGCCTTCATGATCGCCACGCGGCGGCTCATGGTCTCGTAGGACATGTGGCGCGGGAAGGAGATGTGCACGAAGGTGTCGCAGCCCAGCTCGTGGGCGGTGCGGATGATCAGGTAGCCGCGGGCGACGAAGTCGTTGTTGCAGACGAGGTCGGCGGCGCTGCCGATCTCGGGCAGGTCTTCGTGGGACTCACCGGCGATGCACAGGATGTCGGGCCGGCGCTCTTTGATCTGACGGAAGGCCTCGGTGGTGCCGGGAACAGCCTGGTTGACGATGATGGCCTTCATCAGGGGGTCGTCAGACATGTTGACGATGGTCTGGATGGTGGTCTCGAGCTCTTCGGTGAAGTTGTCGGGGTAGATGGCCAGCTTGACCATATCCTCGCCGTACATCGCCTGGAAGGCCTCGGCGCCGCGGCGGTCGTCCTCACTCTGGGAGACGGAGCCGGTGATGATGCCGATGTGGACGCCTTCGCCCTCGTCGGCGGGCTCGGCAGCCTGCTCGGCGGGCTCGGCGGCAGACTGGCTGTCGTTGGCCGCGGGGGCGGCGGGGGCAGCACTCTGACCGCAGGCGGCCAGAGCGAACACCATGGCCAGCGCAAGAAGAACAGAGATAAGCTTTTTCATGTTTTCCTCCTCGTATTTTTGACCCGCCGCAATCCGAATCGACGGGAGCCGACCCCAGGCTATGCGTCTTCTCCCTATCGTCCGGCGTGCGTTGGGTCCTTTTTTGCTTTCAAGGCTTCTGTGTTTTTTGAAAGCATTGTTAAATATATCATGCTCTTTCGTATAATACAAGCACCTTTTTATTTATATTGTTATTTAATGCTAAATATTTTTACATAATTATCTATTTATTGACATTATTTTTATCACAAAAAGATCATCCTCTTTTCATGCTGAACCTTTTTGGTGCCCATAGAAGCAAAAAAACACGGCCCTGCACCGGGCAGGGCCGTGTAAAACCAAATTGTCAGACAGCGTCAGCGGCTGCGCATCAGCGTTTTCATGCGCAGGCTGTGATCCAGGATGCTCTTGCGCAGGCGCAGGCTCTTGGGTGTGACCTCCAGCAGCTCGTCGTCGGCCAGGAATTCCAGGCACTGCTCGAGACTGAGCTGCCGCGGCGGGATGAGCCGCAGGGCCTCGTCCGAGCCGGAGGCGCGGGTATTGGTCAGGTGCTTGGTGCGGCAGACATTCACGGGCACGTCCTCCGCCTTGGGGCAGACGCCCACCACCATCCCGGCGTAGACCTTGGTGCCCGGGGTGATGAACATGGCGCCGCGCTCCTGGGCGTTCCAGATGCCGTAGGCCACCGCCTCGCCGGTCTCGAAGGCGATGAGCGAGCCGCTGCTGCGGCGGGCGATCTCCCCCTTGTATGGCTCGTAGCGCTCAAACACCGAGGCCAGGATGCCCTCGCCCTTGGTGTCGGTGAGAAACTCGTTGCGGTAGCCGAAGAGGCCGCGGGAGGGCACCAGAAACTCCAGCTTCATCCGGCTGCCGACCGGGGTCATCTCCAGGAACTCGCCCTTGCGGGCGCCGAGCTTCTCCATGACGGAGCCCATGCTCTCCTGCGGCACGTCGACCACGACGCGCTCGATCGGCTCGCACTTTTTCCCGTCGATCTCCTGGTACAGCACGCGCGGCGGGGAGACCTGGAACTCGTAGCCCTCGCGGCGCATGGTCTCGATCAGGATGGACAGGCTCATCTCGCCGCGCCCGGCGACGTTGAAGCTGTCGGTGCTGTTCTCGATCTCCGTCACGCGCAGGGACACGTCCTTGAGCGTCTCGCGCAGCAGCCGGTCGCGGATCTGGCGGGAGGTGACGAACTTGCCCTCGCGCCCGGCGAAGGGACTGTCGTTGACGGAGAAGGTCATCTCCAGCGTAGGCGCGCCGATCTTGACGAAGGCCAGCGGCTCCGCCGCGCCCCTGGCGCAGACCGTGTCGCCGATGGTGATGTCGCCGATGCCGCTCATGGCGATGATGTTGCCCGCGCCCGCCTCGGTGACGGGGACGCGGCTGAGCCCGTCGAACTGATAGAGCGACACGGCCTTGGCCTTGAGCGTGGGCGCGTCGGGATCGTGGTAGTTGCAGACCTCGATCTCCTGGTTCTGGCGGATCACGCCGCGCTCGATGCGGCCGATGGCGATGCGGCCGACGTATTCATTATAATCTATACTGCTCACCAGCATCTGGAACGGCGCGTCCACGTTCATCTCCGGGGCGGGGATGTATTCCAGAATGGTCTCGAACAGGGGCTTGAGATCCGTGCCGATCACCTCGGGGGAATAGCTTGCCGTGCCCTGCCGGCCGGAGCAGAAAAGCATGGGAGAATCCAACTGCTCGTCGGTCGCGTCCAGATCCATCAGCAGCTCCAGCACCTCGTCGATGACCTCATGGATGCGCTGGTCGGGCCGGTCGATCTTGTTGACCACCACGATGACCCGGTGGCCCAGCTCCAAAGCCCGGCTGAGCACGAAGCGGGTCTGGGGCATGGGGCCCTCCGCCGCGTCCACCAGCAGGATGACGCCGTTGACCATCTTCAAAATGCGC
>JAFUUR010000086.1 GCA_017477695.1 Oscillospiraceae bacterium
CAAGAATCTTAAGAATTCCAAAGCGCTCCCCTGCCGAAAAGCGTCTTGACGAGAGCACCATCGACGCGAATGCCCGCTTCTTCGTCACGCGCGACAAGGTGCCCCGCAGCGCCGCCACCATGGGCGTGGGCGACATCATGCGTGCCAAGCGCCTGCTGACCACCATCAGCGGCTCCAACAAAGAAGAGGCGGCGCGCCTGCTGCTGATGAGCGACGTCATCACGGGCAAGTGCCCTGTCACGCTGGTGAAGCTCCACCCCGATTCCACCGTCGTCATCACGGAGGAGATGGCCGCGAAGATCGGTTATACCGCTTGAGTATCAAAGCGAAACAGCGCCGGGAACGAGTGTTCCCGGCGCTTTCTTTTCGTCCGCCGTCCGTTGTGTTTTTACGTTCATCATATCTCCACTTTCGAGATATTCTTGACGATATCCGGATTGATCTTCACCACTTTGCGGTCATATGTCAGCAGTCCATTGAGCTCATCCTCCACATCCGAGAGCTGCGTATACACCGCCGCGGCAAGTCCCTCACGGGCCGCCGGGGCGATTTCATCCCGGTAGAGCGCCGCGAGCGCTTCGCGCAGATCCTCCGGCCCGTCAAAGCGCTTATAGCCGAAATCGCGCTGCCCCCAGCAGTGCCCGTCTACGCGGAGGTTGTAGCCGCCGAATTCGCTCAGCAGGACTGCCCTGCCCTTCTTGTCCGGTCGGAACGCGTATTTGCGGAAGTACACGTGCTCGCTGCGCACGGGGCCGACGCCCTGATCGTGCCAGCCGGAAGCGTGGTCGATCGTCCGGCTCGGGTCGAGCTCCCGCAGTTCTTCGTACACCGCAGCCGCGTCGAACTGTCCCCAGCCCTCGTTGAACGGCACCCACACGGCGATGCAGGGGCAGTTATACAGGTGCCTCACCAGCTCGCGCAGCTCGCTGCGGAATTCCTCGCGCGCGCCGCGGTTCGTGCGCGCGAAGAGGGGGTAGATCCTGTCCGGCAAGTGCAGCCCCGTCACGAGGGGCGCGGTGATGACCGCGGGGTTATAGTGTCCGCCGCCGCTCGGCATGTCCTGCCAGACGAGCATCCCGAGCCTGTCGCAGTGATAGTACCAGCGCAGAGGCTCGATCTTCATGTGCTTGCGCAGCATGTTGTAGCCCATGGACTTGGCCGTGCTGATATCGTAGATCATCGCCTCGTCGCACGGGGCGGTGTAAAGCCCGTCGGGCCAATACCCCTGATCGAGCAGGCCGTTATGGAAATACGGCTTTCCGTTGAGGAACAGGCGCTGCACACCCCGCTCGTCCGCTTCGACGGAAAAGCTGCGCATGGCGAAATAACTCTGTACCAGGTCCTCCCCGCAGCGCACGGAAAAGGGGTAGAGCTTCGGATGCTCCGGGCTCCAGGCCTCGTATCCCGGCACGGGGATCGCCGCCGGGAGCCGGTATTCCTCTCCGCCGAAAACGGCGCAGGCCGTCTCCCCGCCCACGGTCTCCGCCGCGACGCGGACGCAGGCGCCGTCCAGATCCGGCGTGATGCGCAGGGCCTTCACGTAGGAGGTCGGCACAGCCTCCAGCCACACCGTCTGCCAGATCCCGCTCTGCGGCGTATACCAGATCCCGCCGTGCCGCGTCCGCTGCTTTCCGCGCGGCAGCTCGCTGCGCTCCGTCTCATCGCTGATGCGCACGGTGATCGTCATGGCTCCGCCCACGATAAAGTCCGTCACGTCCGCCTCAAAGGGCAGATAGCCGCCCGCATGCTGCATGGCCAGCGCGTCGTTGACCCACACGGCGGCGATCTGGTCCGCCGCGCCGAAATGCAGCAGGATGCGCCTGCCGCTGAAGCTCGTCGGCAGGGTCACCGTGCGCCGGTACCAGAGATACTGGCCGCCCTTGAGCGCGCGCCCCACCCCGGACAGCTCCGTCTCCGGTGAGAAGGGCACGAGGATCTCCCCGTCGAAGGCGCGGGGAAAGCGGCTGCTGTCGGTGATCGCATAGTCCCAGAGGCCGTTGAGATTCATCCAGCCCTGCCGCACCATCTGCGGGCGCGGATACTCCGGCAGCGGGGCGCTGCGATCCACCAGATCGGTCCAGGGTGTTTTCATCGTTACCTCCCATGCTGCCCGCGCAGGCGGGCTCGTCGGAAAAGTCCACAGGCCCGGGCAGAAGACCTGACCGGGCTACGTGTTTTGCGCCGAGAGTCGGCGCGCGGGATATCAGAACAGGCCGGGGAAGCCCCCAAGTCCGCCCTGCAGCTTTGCCATGGACTGGCTGGTCTTATCGTCGGCCAGCTTGAGCGCGCCGTTGACAGCCGCGAGGATCAGATCCTGCAGCATCTCCACGTCCTCGGGGTCGACGACCTCCGGGTCGATCTCGATGGCGCTGAACTGGCGCGTCCCGCTGACGACCGCCTTCACGGCGCCGCCGCCCGCGGTGAACTCAAAGTCGGTAGACTCCAGCTCCTGCTGCATCTTCATGAACTCCTGCTGCATCTTCTGTGCCTGCTTCATCATGTTCATCTGATTGCCGCCGGAGAAGCCTCCGCGATATCCGCCTTTTGCCATATAATGCTCCCTCCTGCCGTCGCTCAAACGACGGCGCGTAATGCTTGATGTGTGCGCCCGATGCGGCTGCTTCAGACGAAGCGCACCTCCGGGAACGCTTTCAACTCGTCAAGGCTGCGCTGCTGCGCCTGCTGGTGCAGCTCGCGCATCTGGATGCGCAGCTCCCGCCCATACACGGCGCGGGCAGCCTCCGCCAGGCGCGCGTGCACGTCCTGCCTGTCGAAGCGCTGATACAGGAACCCGGGAACGACCTCGAGCACGAGCGCCCCGTCCTCCAGCACGCCGCGCACGCGGCTTTCGTCGCGGATGCTGGCGCGCAGCTCCCGCGGCAGCGCCGGGGCGGCCTTTTCGCAGACCTCACGCCAACTGCCCGTCACGGGCGCGGCGGCCTCTTTTGCGGGCGCTTCGGGCACGTCCGCCCCGGCGGGCGGCGCGGCCTCGCGCTTGACGATCATATCCTCCGGCTGCTCCTCACGGAA
>JAFUUR010000087.1 GCA_017477695.1 Oscillospiraceae bacterium
CAACTTCTTCAATAACTCCCCCTGATGTTTCTTCCTTCTCTCCTTTTCCTTCCTCTTCCCCCATACCCCTATCTTCTTTCTTAACCTCTCCACTATCTTCTTTACTCTCTATAGTATCTATACTCTCTATATTATCCTTAAAGAAAAGAAAAGATGTATCCATACCATATTGATACGGTATCCATACCCTACCATGAGTATCAATAAACTTATCCAAAGCAGCCTCAAGATAGCTCCGAAAAACTTCATTCTTAATCGAGCTGATCTTCTTCCCAAGAGCATAAATATATTTATCCGAAGTAGTCCAATGATGCTTACCCCAATTGTGGATCAAAACTTCTTTAGTCTCTTTCGAATAATCAATAACCTTATGCACTTCCGCAAACCGCTTAAGTAATCTCTCTATGGTATCAACACTATAGCCCATTTCAAGAGAAATCTGTCTCAAGCTAACTTCATAGCAGCCAGAAACATTCCCGTGAGGAGATGTTAAAAGATAGAGATAAAAATACTTATCTTCCGGCGTAAACTCATCAACAACATCCGTATCGGTCCAAAATGCAGCGTCTACAGAAAAATAAGTCCCCATCATTTTACCTCCATATTTCGCTTTATGATTTGATGGTATCGCATTTAAGCAATACCATCATAATCATATCGCGCCACCCAAAAGTTGTCAACGCCTACTTAATTCCCCTCTTCCATGTTGGCCTTGGCGCGCCTTACCAGCTCAACATTGTCCACCTGAAACTCAGTGCGATAAGTTACCGTACCGTCATCCGCCTCAATCTTTCTGCGTTTTGCCATGCAGTTCTGAACGGAAATCGCATCGCCTTTGTGACAATACCTGTGAACAAACTCTGCCACTCCATGCCAAGCTACAAAGTCCAAAAACTCAGCCTTTCTCTGACCGTCAGCGCTCTTTCTGTTGTGATCTACCGCCAAAGTAAACACAGCTCTCGGAACCTGACCGTCAAAATACATCGGCTCGTTCACCAGATTGCCAACAAAATTGCATGAATTCATAAACTCTCTTACCCCTCCATAAAAATATACTTTCCATATTGTACGGGCTGACCAAATCGGTTCCGCCCATATATCATCTCTGTCTCAATGTGCATCAACGGCTCAATCCTGTATCTAAGCTTATAGATCACACTGGACAGACGTGATATCCCGTAAAAATCCCTTGCTTGGGCGTCTGTAATACTCCCAAACCTAATAAGATGATTTCTCACCTTGGTGGTCTGCGGTATCTTCGCAAGCGCAGCCAGATCCAAATCACTAAGCCTAACTCCATCAACTACGGCCGTACTATCAATCATTATTTTGCCTCCTCCATTAAACTGGCCCACCCCAACTGCTTATCCGGCGTATCTGTATCTATCCCTAACTGCTCCGCTTCAAAAATCAAATTCTCAATAAGCTGAGTCATCTGATCCCGGTCAAACGTGGAGCTACCATAATACGCAATCACATTTGACCGACCATCGCCGAGCAATATTACTTCGGTCTGCCAACCAAGTCCGTTTGCCTCCCATTGCTTGCAAAACCTCTCAACCGCTTCATCAGCCATCAGCAGCACATCCGATACGCCGCCAATTTCAGTTATTTCCTTCCTATAAACCTCATTCTTCGTTAAATGCTGATTCTTCGCAATCCTATCCACGAGAACCCACATATAACGATTTGCAGCTCCACTGCGTTTCGGACGCCAAAGCTTAATATCTACATTTACGTCTTTGCCGTAATACTTGTCATAGGTATCAGCAAAGCTCGGCTCAAACTCCATGACTGCGCGATTGCTGTAATAGTCATAATCTACGATTCTACCCTTCATGCCCGAACTCCCTGTCTACATGCTGATGCATATAAATGTACTCGCTATTTCTGCCCATATTGCGGTAAAGCCAATCATTGCACTTTTCCTCAGACAAGTGATACTTCAAGGACCTCCGCTCATACGGAAATTCCCCAGCCTCAATTTTGGCGTCCATGCGTGCCTGCAATTCCTTAAGTTTATAGTTGCTCTCCACCAAATACAGATCATAATCCTTCGCAGCGATCCCATTGAGGTTCCCCGTGTCGGTTGCATAAAAAACTTTTCCACTTGCAAAATGAAGCTTATAGCCATAATTCGGAACGTCATGAAACAACTCAACCGGAATCACATTGCAAATACCATATCCATACATCATCCGCGCCTGCAACACATCTATCTGCGACCGTGCAACACCAGCATCAACAAGCTTTTTAACCAAAAAAGGCCCACAGCCAAACCTCAAAAGTGGCTTTTCAAGTGCCATCCGCCTGATCGTGCTTGCTTTAAAATGATCGCCGTGCTCATGTGAAAGCAAGACCAATTTCAAGCCAGAAAGGTATGGTTCAACAACCTTAAAAGGAACACCAACATCGATCGCGACGCAATCTTCAATCACGCAAAAGTTGCCAGTAGATCCGGTAGCAACAACATCAGCTTTAATCATCCCAACCACCCTCCCGAGCTCAAATCACAGGTCCGCTAAATTAACCTGACTTACCGCGCCAACATATTCAGGCTGCACGTCAGCCGCATCGACCGTCACAATATCATCCGCGCCAGACGCCACGACTTCTCCGCCAGATGCGTTTGCAAAAGAATCATCCTTTGTAATCGCGCTCTGCATCTCAATGCTCATGACGCCCCACTTGCTGATCAACTGCCGGAGCATCGTCTTTTTAGCCATTCCATCAAAATCCTGATACCAATAAGACGAATACTTCCACATGTCCTTTTCAGCAACTTCACCGTTAATGAACTTCTCGTAATCCGCTGCATTAAAGGCGGCAGAATACTTGTCGGCGTGCTTGAGCATCTTCTGCTTCGACCAATACAGAGTCTTTTTGAACCCATTAAGATACTCAAAATACGCCATATAGCCAATCACCTGAAGCTCATCACGCTCATCATCATCTTCGACGAACTCAAATTTAGGCTTTCCGCTAAACTTGTCTTTACCGAGATACTCGCCGGCCTTGACCTCCATCACGTCAATATCCGCGTACTGTCCACTTCTGATCGCAAGCTGCAAGTATCCTTTATAACCAAGTACAAAGCTTGCCTTTGTCTCTGTCTCAGCAATCCAGTGACCCTTATCATCTTTAAGCTTATTGCCGTTTTCGTCCGTCTTGTAGACGACTCGACCATCTGCGTCTTTTACGCGCACCTTAAACGGCACGAGATAATACTGCCCGAGCTGAGGACTCGGAGACAAGTTCAAACTCTCCCCAAGCAGCGCCCCAGCCAGGACCGTACCTGCGTCACAATCCTGCAGCGCAGGATTAACTGCTACCGCCGACGTGATAGACGCCACAAAACGCTTCGCGCGCTCCGGATCGCCTAACGTGTTGTTGATGAGCTTCTGATACCCATCAGTTTGAATCGCCACAGAAAACTTAGGCTTCTGCCGAACAGTCATACCACCCATTTTTACTCTCCTTTCACATTTTCAAATTCGTATCCACCATCAACAAGAAACGCCTTAAGTGCCCGCAGCATGTCCAAAGTCCCATAGACGCGAAAGACGGTGCTATATTTTTCCTGTTCATCCTCCTGCACGGGCTCTGCAACAGGCGCGGCAAGCGGAGCACTTACAGACTCCACGACAAGAGCGTTCTCTTTCTCATCTTCGACAATCGCAGCAGCGACGGCAGCTTCACGGGCCTCACGCTCTTTGCGAACCTCTTCCTCTGCCTCGCGGCGTTTACGCTCTTCCTCAATCCTCTTATGGCGATCAGCCACAACGCGCACGGCATCCGTCACGCTCAGAAGAATCCGATACTCAGCCAAAACCTCGTCGGCATTATCAAGCGTGTCAATCATTTTTAGGTCGCCGTCAATCCGATCCAAAAACGCCTTTGCCTGTTCCTTAAGCCCCTTCATGCTGCCAGACAGCCCCACAGAAATACCAGACCTCCGAGGGTCAGCAAGGGCCTTGTCAAGACCAAGAGACTGACGATACTCCTCGTAGTACGCAAGCAACTCTTTCTGCCGCGAAACCTTTAAGTTCCCCTCGACCTCTTTGATCCCTCCGTCCAACTGACCAACGGCATCCTTCATCTCAGAAACGAGGCTTTTATAGGGGCCCGACTCAAAGCTCTTATACGGAGCCTCAATCTGAGCCTTCACGCGCTTGCGCAGCGCCTCCAACATGTCAATCCGCTTATTCCAATCAGCGCGGATCTTCTTCATTTCTTTGTAGTTTTCGTCCGTAGGCGCAAGACTCTTCACAACGGCAAGCTGATCCTGGAGCTGCGCATGAAGCTCCGCCAGCTTATCTTCAATCACCGGCAGTTGCGCGACCGTGATCCACTCCGCCGACTCAACCTTGACAAGCTTCTCTTCCATTCCTTACTCCTCTCCCCAATCGGCCTCAAACCACTTGTGAACAACGCCACTGCTCCCATAATTATCGCGCAGCGTAATTTCTTTGCTCGACCACTCAAGATAAACATAGTTACTACCCATCGGGCGGACGCCAGAATGCCAAACCTTAAGCTGCTCGAGCGCAAGCTCCTTAAGTCTTACCAGCACCGGGTTTGTGTCATAGTAACCTACCCACTGATCAGCCTGTTCACACACACCCTGCACCGTGTCCGGATAGAGCTTGTTGTCCACGCGATTCAGAACGCACCACACAGCACTTTTAAGGCCAACCTCCGAATTGTACTGCATCCCATAAAGAACCTTCGCAATGCTCTCCGCTTCCCGGTCCATGATTCCGGCCTCACTCTGAGCCTCATAAAACCCGAGCTCAGTCCGAATGCGGTCTGCCGTCTCCTGCTCCGTCTGAATCCTTGCCGCCGTAAGCCGCTGCGCAAAGTCCCTTTCCAGCCTCACAGTCGTCGTGTGTTTAACAACTAAACACATGACCAGCATTGCCAGCAGATACAGGGGAATCAGAAAAAGCTTCGTCACGATTTCCATGTTCTGTTTCGCAAACCGCTTAAAGTCCATACCGCGCTGATGAGCCCCAACCTTAACTTCATCCATTTGCAACCCTTCCTTTCTCATTTAACAACCTTCTTTGCCTTTGACTTATCCCTAATAATTTCTAACTCCGAAATAATCTTTGAAACTTCCCTTAGCTCGTCAACGATGGCGTCAAACGCCTCAAGTTCATCCTCTGAGACCATTCCATCCGCCGCTATGTCTTGAAGACCATGCTTAAACCACTGAACCGTCTCTTTTCGCAGAATCTTCGTCAACTTAACCGTGGCGCGTTCTATCTCAATCGTGTCGTCCGAGATAGGACGCCTCCGACCTATCGGACACTCGTGCAGACAAAAGTAGTTAAGAAGCGCCGGATCTTTATAAAGATCAGACATAAGAACCGCCTTGTCCACGGGCATCGACTTGCTCAAGCTCAGCTCCGCGTCCGCCACACTCGACACAGACATTCCAAGTAGCTCAGCGGCACCCTCACGACTAAATAGCCTCGGATCAGCTTTTGCCGCCTCCATCCTCGCCTCATACCACGGGTTTCCAACCGCTTTTGTGGCTCCACTTCCCATTTCAATCCTCCTGAAAATCTGTTAAACTATAAAGCAAGGTAAGCATACGGCAAATTATTTCGCTTTTTGCTTAATCGGCGTCATTAAAAAAGTGTATCGCATCCCTCAAAGACATGCCAAACACATCTGCCAAGACCTCTATCTCATCCGTGTTAAACTTAGTAGCCCCAACCTCCTTGTTCCTGTACGTCTGCCGCGTCATCTTCGCCCCTCGCGAAGACATGCATTCCGCCATGTCTTGCAGCGTGAAGAAACCAGCGCCCATCCTTTTTCTCTTGATTGCCTCAATCTTTTCATTAGACTTTCTCAATTTCACGTAAAACCCTCCAAATTATCACATTCGCAATAGTAAGCACCTCCTTCAATTGACACGCAAATTATAACGCATGGATCGCGAAAGAGCAATTGACGATATACACGAGATTTAGACCATGCTGCTTGCCAATTATGTGCGCTACATACAGAATTCGTTTCAAACAAGCAAAAGTAACTGCATTTTTTGCAATCCATTTACAATTCTGCAAAACATTTTGACAAACGGCAGAATTGTAGTATACTGATAATGCGAAAGGAGTTTTATCTATGGGAAACAAACTATACTCAGTTCCAGATACTTACGATTGGGGTAAATTCCGCAACAACCTCTCCGCGCTCATGGAAAGCCATGGATATAACATGAGCACACTTGCAGCCAACGCAGATCTTAATGTCACATCCATCTCACGCTACCTGCAGGGCAGAAACCCGGACCTTCTTGCCGCCATCCGCATCGCTGATCATTTTAACGTAACGATCGACTGGCTTATCGGAAGAAACCCCAACAAGCATGACGCAATCACTGATGAAGAGCGCGAATTAATTGACAAGTATTCTCGTGCAAGCGAAGCAGACAAAAATATTGTAAAGCTTTTCCTTTCAAAGTATAATAATGCTTAACACAGTCCTTATTGCTAAAAACATCAGATTGACCTTTAAACTCACCGCAAAGGAAATCCATGTCTCATCTGATGGCGAGATTATTATCATCGCAAAACAATTCGGTCCGAATGCGCCAATTCCAACACTTACAGTTAATTATTTAGAAGCTCTCTGTTCTAAGTTTTATTACGGAGGAGTCGCGCACCAGCACGCAATCGCCGACATACTTCTCTTGAACGGTTATTTGCACACAAGTGATTATGGCGATTTCTACGCCTCACTCCATAATAATCTAACAGAACAGAGAGTAACCATTATTTCATCTGAGCTGTTCCAATAGCTTGCCCAAGATTCTCAAACATATCAGATAAAACCCAAATTAAGGCGAGTTTATCGGCCTCACCAAGCCCGTCCATCAGAAGTACAGATATCAATGCTCGGCACTTTTCATAATACTCTTCCTTTTTCATTAATTTACCCTCCATTTTTGGTAAACATAATATCGCCATAACTCAGACACTATATCCATTTTATTACAGCGAAAGCAAGTTGTTCTTGTCGTGAGAATTTATTTTCCTTAGGGCAATCTTTATACAAAATTTTTTTCTTGACTGTTCGCCCATTCTTCCAGCTTCTTTCTCGGAATGACCGTTCTGGCCCCAATTTTAAACGCCGGAAAATCTTCGCGATGAATCAACTCATAAACCGTAGTCCGGGACAGTCCAAGAAGCTCCGCTGCCTCAGAAACATTCAGCGCAACTTTTTCTTGAGTCTGATATCTGCTCCGCATAATCATTCTCCTCCATCTCAAAACTCCACTTTAAGTATATCACAGCATTTTCATTTGCGCAACAGAATTTTCATTAAAGCAATTTCGGAGACGCAGCCATGACTAAACGAGCGAATAATGAAGGCACTATATACAAGAAGACCGTTACAAAAAACGGAAAGACTTATACTTATTGGGAGTCGCAGGTAACCGTCGGCTCAGATCCGGGAACCGGAAAGCGAATTAGAAAGACATTCTCCGCAAAGACCCAAAAAGCGGTTAAGGAAAAAATGCAAAATGCATCTACCGCAATCCAGAAAAAAGAATATTTCGAACCGTCAACAATGAGCACATCTAATTGGTTGAATCTTTGGCTGGATGAGTATACAAGCGACAAAAAATATCTAACCATCAAGCACTACAAAGCTCAGATTGAAACTCATATCAAACCAGCACTTGGAGCCACAAGGCTGGGAGATCTAAAGGCCTCTCAAATACAGAAATTCTACAACGAACTTATGCGATCCGGCCATGAAGTCAAAACAAAAGACAAAAAGACCGGAAAAATAACCATCCGCAAAGAACCTCTTTCTGCAAAAAGCGTAAGAAACATCCACGGCATCTTAACAAAAACACTTAATACCGCCGTCGATATCGGTTATCTCAGATCTAATCCAGCCGATCGCGTAACTTTACCAAGGGTAGAGAAAAAAGAAATCCGTCCTCTTGATGACGCGCAAATTATCGCTTACTATGCCGCCGCCGCAGAAGACGAATACTGTTATCTGTTACGCATTATACCGTTTACTGGTCTCCGTGAAGCAGAAGCAATGGGACTTACATGGGATTGCGTTGATTTTAATGCCGGAACTCTCAAAATAAACAAACAATTGATTAAGCGCCCAAATGCCGATGGAGGCTTTACACTTGCTGAAACCAAAAGCAGCAAGATCAGAATCATTAAACCAGCCGCAACAGTCATGCAACTATTAAAAGCTCGCCAACAACAGCAAATTGACCAGAAAGAACTTGCTGGCGATTCGTGGGAAGGATGGAAGACAGAAAAAGAAAAAGCTTCCGCTCTTGTGTTCACGACAGCCACCGGGAAAAACCTCAGCCCACAGACAGTTTATAATCACTGCAAAAAGATCCTCAAAAAAATTGGTGCAGAAGATCGGTGCGTCCATGACCTTCGTCACACCTACGCCGTTCTGTCCCTTCAAAACGGAGATGATATAAAAACCGTCCAAGGAAACCTCGGACACGCCACAGCAGCATTTACTCTCGATGTTTACGGTCACGTATCCGAGAAAATGAAAGACGACAGTGCGGCACGAATGGAATCCTTTATTTCTTCCTTCAAAAAAGGTGAAAAATAGTCATTTTAATTTCCCGTGGCAGAAAAAATGGCAGAAAAAATGTAGACTCAAAAAATAACGCGAACTTTTTCTGCGCGTAAATGACAATATAAAATGGAAAACCTCTTGATTTCATAACAAAATCAAGAGGTTTTTTGGCAGCGGGAGAAGGATTCGAACCCTCACATACGGAGTCAGAGTCCGCTGTGCTACCTTTACACAATCCCGCTAAACGCAAGTGCTATTATACCGTAGTTTCCGCATTTGTCAAGGACTTTTTCGCCCGATCACGGAAAAAATTGCACCTGTGCGAGAGAGGAGCGGCCGTCCCGTACGGCGCTCCTCTCCCGGCTGTATACCGATGTGGGAAGCCCGCTCCCTCACGGGAGAGCCGCGGCCTCCTCGCCCTCCTCGACTGCCTCCTTTTCGCGGCGCACGCGGCTCACCGCCATGCTGAGGACGATGCTCAGCTCGTACAGAGCGAGCATGGGGACGGCTACCATGATCTGTGACACGACGTCCGGCGGGGTGATGATCGCAGCAAGGACGAAGATCAGCACGATCATGACCTTGCGGCCCTTCTTCAGCCACTCCGCCTTGATGAGGCCGAGCCCCGTCAGCAGCACGGAGATCACCGGCAGCTCGAAAACGAGGCCGAAGATCACGAACACCGTCAGCAGAAAACTCACGTACTGGTCGATACTGATAGACGCCGACACGTTTACCTCAAAGGTGAACTGGATCAGAAACCGCAGCATGAAGGGCAGGCTGATGAAGCGCGCGAATGCGACGCCCACGAGGAAGAAAAGCGTCCCCGCGACAAGGGCGGCGAGCGTGAAAAACCGCTCGCGCTTCCTGAGCCCGGGGCTGCAGAACGCGTAGGCGTGATAGGCGATCACGGGAAACGCCAGCACCACGCCGCCGAGCAGCGCCACGTTCAGATACACCAGCAGCAGCTCCTGCGGCGCGATGTAGACGAAAACGTAATCGTACGCCTCGCCCATATCCGTGAGCGCGGTGACCAGCTTCGGTGCGAAGCCAAGGCAAACGCCGAAGCCCGCGAAGAGCACCAGCACACAGATCAGGATCCGGTTGCGCAGCTCCTTCAGATGCCCGGACAGGGGCATGCTCCCGTCCGAGCCGGCTTCGGCTTTTTTTCGCTTGTTTTTTCGTTCCTTACTTTTCGTCTTCATCCGAGGCTTTGCTCGTCTTTTCCTTTGCCTCCTCGTCCTCCATGCCGTCCTTGAAGCTCTTCACGCTCTTGCCGAACATCTTGGTCAGCTTGGGGATCTGGGTGGGACCAAACACGATGATGACGACGATCAGGATAATGATCAGTTCCTGTGTTCCGAATCTCATTCCGCTTCTCCTCCGTTATTCTCAGTTATGGGATCGCCCTCCGGTGCCTGCGCCTCGGGGGCGCTCTGTACGATCTCTTCCGGTTTTTCCGCCGCTTCCGGCGCAGCTGCTTCTGCGGGCGGCGCCGCCGCTGCGGACTCCTTCTCTCTTCTGTCGGACTTGCCGATGTTCTTCAAGTCCTTTTCCACGCTCTTGATGTTCTGCCGAACGTCTCTGTCCAGCTCCTCGATCGGCTCGAGCGCCTCGCGCAGGGGCTTCTGCGCCTCCTCGAGCGGATCGATCACGCTCTCGCGGATCTCCTGCGTCACGTCGGCCGAGGCCTTGCGGAATTCCCGCATGGCGCTGCCGAACTTTCTGGCGTACTGCGGCAGCTTGTCCGGACCGATGACCAGCAGGGCCACGACGAAAATGACCAGCAATTCCAACGCGCCGATCTTCATACGACCCCTCCTTTTCCGCCGCGTTCCGAGGATGAGCAAGGCTGCCCGAACGGCGGCCCCGCTTCTTTTTTACGCCTTATATATTACATGATTGCCCGGTTTTCGTCAATACTCCAAGCACAATCTAACAGGCTTTTAACGGGCCGCCATACGGCGGCCCGTCTTGCGTTTCAGTTCGCTTTCGTCTCGCAGTAGACGCAGCGGTAGACCTTGTTTTCCCGATCCGTCAGCTTGAAGACGTGTTTGAGCTCCTGCTCGACCGAGGTGATGCAGCGCGGATTTTTGCAGTAGATCACATTGGTCAGCAGCAGGGGCATGTCGATGCTGCGCTTCTCCACGAGCGCGCCGTCGCGGATGACGTTGACGACGACCCCGGGGTCCACATAGCCGATCACGTCGAAATCCACAGGGATATCCGCATCGATCTTGATGATGTCCTTTCTCCCCTGCTTTTTGCTGACCACGTTCTTGATGATCGCGACCGAGCAGTCGAGACTGCCGAGGCCGAGCAGCTCGTACAGGCGCATCCCCTTGCCTGCCGTGATATGGTCCAATACGATCCCGTTCTGGATGGCGTCGATATTCATAGAGTCCCAGCCTCCTTCAGCAGCTTCAGAATAAGCGCCATGCGCATGTACTTGCCGTAGAGCACCTGCTTGAAATAGCAGGCACGCGGATCATCGTCCACCGCCACGCTGATCTCGTTGACGCGGGGCAGCGGATGCATGATGCACAGTTCCGCCTTCGCATTTTTGAGCTTCTCCGGCGTGAGGATATAGCTGTCCTTCAGGCGCAGATAGTCCTCCTCGTTGAAGAACCGCTCCCGCTGTACGCGCGTCATGTACAGGATATCCAGCCGGGGCATGACCGACTCCAGATCCGTAGTCTGCTCATAGGGCACGCCCTTGGCGGCCAGCACGTCCTTCTTGACGTAGCTCGGCAGCTTCAGCTCCTCGGGAGAGATGAGCACCACGCGCACGCCCGCATAGCGCGACAGGGCGTTGATGAGCGAGTGCACCGTGCGGCCGAACTTCAGGTCGCCGCAGAAGCCCACCGTCAGATTCTCGAAGCCGCCCTTCTCACGGTAGATGGTCAGCAGGTCGGCCAGGGTCTGCGTGGGATGGTTATGTCCGCCGTCTCCGGCGTTGATGACCGGGATGCTCGCATTCATGGCTGCAACGAGCGGAGCGCCCTCCTTGGGGTGACGCATGGCAATGATGTCCGCATAGCAGCTTATGACCTTGGCGGTGTCGGCCACGCTCTCGCCCTTTGCGGCGGACGAGCTCGCAGCCTCGGAAAAGCCGATCACGTTCCCGCCGAGCTCGTACATGGCGGCCTCGAAGCTGAGGCGCGTGCGGGTCGAGGGCTCGAAAAACAGCGTGGCGAGCTTTTTGCCCCGGCAGCGCTCACTGTAAGCCGCCGGATGCTCGATGATATCGTTTGCCGTGTCGATCAGCTCCTGCAGCTCTTCTACGGTGAAATCCAGGATGTCGATCAGGCTTTTCATGCTCTGCCCTCCCCGATCCAGCTCTCATCCGAGGGATCGTCGCGGAACGCGAGCAGGCGGGCGATATCCGCCGGGCGGATGTACCCCTCCTCCGCCGCGACCTGCGCGATCACGTCGAAATTCGTGAGCGAGTGGTTCTCGACCTGCGCCTCCGCCAGCCGCTGCAGCCCCTTCTGCATACCGTAGGTGAAGATGCTCGCAACGCCGAGGACAACCGCCCCCGCCTCACGCAGCACGTTCACCACCTCCAGGACGCTCCCTCCCGTGGAGATCAGATCCTCGATCACGACGACCTTCTGTCCCGGCTCGAGCCGTCCTTCGATCTGATTTCTGCGGCCGTGATCCTTGGCGCCGGAGCGCACGTATCCCATGGGCATGCCCAGCAGGTGCGCGGTGATGGCCGCGTGCGCGATGCCCGCGGTGGACGTGCCCATGAGCACCTCCGCCTCCGGGTAACAGCTGCGCACGATCTCTGCGAGGCCGTTCTCCACGTCGAGGCGCACCTCAGGCGCCGTCAGCGTCAGGCGGTTATCGCAGTAGACCGGGCTCTTGATGCCGCTGGCCCAGATAAACGGCTCATCCGGCCGGAAGAAGACCGCCTGGATCTTCAACAGATCCCGCGCGATCGTCGTACTGTTGATCGTATTCATCCCAGAAACTCCTTTACGCATCTTCTGTATGCGGCGACGGGGTCCGCCGCCGCGGTGATCGGCCTGCCGACCACGATATAATCCGAACCCAGCTCCCGCGCACGCCCGGGGGTCGTGACGCGCTTCTGATCGCCGACGTCTCCCTCCGCAAAGCGCACACCCGGCGTGACGGTCAGAAACGAGGCGCCGCAGCGCGCGTGCACCTTGCCCGCCTCGAGCGGGGAGCATACCACGCCGTCCAGCCCTGCGGCCGCGGCGTTCTCCGCATAGCGCAGGACCGTTTCGTCCAGGCTCTCGCCGATCAGCAGCTCGCGCTGCATGGTCTGTTCGTCTGTGGAGGTGAGCTGCGTCACCGCGATCAGCAGTGGCCTGCCGCCGTCCGGTCGGGTCAGCCCCTCGAGAGCCGCCTCCATCATGCGCCGTGTCCCGGCGGCGTGCACGTTCACGATATCCACGTCCAGCGCCGAGAGCACCCGCATGGCCTTCTGCACGGTGTTCGGGATGTCGTGCAGCTTCAGATCCAGAAAGATCCTGTGGCCTCTGGCCTTGATCTGCCGCACGATCTCCGGCCCGGCGGCATAGAAAAGCTCCATGCCGATCTTGACGAAGGGCTTCTCCTCCGGGAAGCGGTCCAGGAAGGCGAAGGTCTGCTCCGCACTCTGAAAATCACAGGCGACGATCACGTCTCTGCTCATGTTCTCGCACCTCCGATGCAATCGCGTATATTTTCGATCCCCAGCCGGTCGAGCGTCCGGGGAAGCGCTTCGATGATATCCCGGCAGGCGGTCGGCCGCACCAGGTTGGCGGCGCCAACCTGCACCGCCGTGGCACCGGCCAGCATCATCTCGACCACGTCCTCGGCGGAGCTCACCCCGCCCAGTCCGATGACGGGGATCTTTACCGCCTGCGAGATCTGCCAGACCATGCGCAGCGCCAGCGGGAACACCGCGGGCCCCGAAAGTCCGCCGGTGACGTTTGCGAGCACGGGCCTGCGCGTCTGCAGGTCGATCCGCATGGCGAGCACCGTGTTGATGAGGCTCACACCGTCCGCGCCCTCGTCCTCGCAGGCCTTCGCCACGGCGGTGATATCCGTCACGTTCGGCGTGAGCTTGAGGATCACGGGCTTGTCGGTCACGGCGCGCACGGCGCGCGTCACCTCCGCCGCCGCGGCGGGGTCCGTACCGAAACTCATGCCGCCGCCGTGTACGTTGGGGCAGCTCACGTTGATCTCCAGCCAGCCCACCTGCTCCTGTGCAGCGAGCCTGCTGCTGACCTGCGCGTATTCTTCCACCGAAAAGCCGCTGACGTTCGCCATCACCGGCTTATGGAAGACCGTTTTGAGCCGCGGCAGTTCCCGGGCGATGACCGCGTCCACGCCCGGGTTCTGCAGGCCGACGGCGTTTAGCATGCCGCCGGTACAGTCCGCGATGCGCGGCAGGGCGTTGCCCGCGCGCGCGTGCAGGGTCGTTCCCTTGAAGGAGAAAGTCCCGAGGCAGTTGATGTCGTAGAGCCGGGCGAATTCATAGCCGTAGCCGAAGGTACCGGAGGCGGCGATCACGGGATTATCCAGCTCGATCCCGCAGAGGTTCACACCCAGTCTTCCCACATGATCTCCTCCTTTCCGAATACCGGCCCGTCCTTGCAGACGCGCTTCAGGCCCGCGGCCGTCCGGAGCGTGCAGCCCATGCACGCGCCGAAGCCGCAGCCCATGCGCACGGCGAAGCTGAGCTGGCCGTCCGTACGCGCAGCGCGGCAGACGGCCTCCATCATCACCTTGGAGCCGCAGGTATAGAAATAACTGTATGGCCGGTCCATGCCCGCCGTGGCGAAGCCGGGCACGCCGCAGGAACCGTCCTCCGTGCAGACGGTGACGTCCGCGCCGAGCGCGCGGAATTCCTCCTCGTAGAAAACGTCCTCCCTGCCGGCAAAGCCCAGGATCACCGAAACGGCTTTCCCTTCGGCGATGAGCGCTTTCGCCAGGCCGTAGAGGGGCGACGCCCCCGTCCCGCCGCCGACGAGCAGCGGCGCGCTGCCCGCGCGGCTGAGGTCGTAGCCGTTGCCGAGGCCGGTCAGCACGTCGAGCTCCGTCCCCGCGGGCAGGCGGCGCAGCGCCTCCGTGCCCCGGCCGGCGGTCTCATACAGCAGTGTCAGACAGTCCCCTTCCGCGTCGCAGACCGAGAAGGGCCTGCGCAGAAAGAAGCCGTCGAGCCGCAGATCGGCAAACTGCCCGGGGCGCGTGACCGCGGAGCAGTCCCCCAAAAGGCGCAGTCTGGATACGCGCTTCGTCAGCGGCGCGTTCTCGAGGATCGTAAATTTACCCTGTTGCATGGCTCACGAATCGATGGTGGAGACGGTGATGGTGGTCTCCTCCAGCACGTCCAGCAGCACGCGCACCGTATCGAGCGAGGTGAAGATATTCACGTTGTTCTCGGTGGCGCAGCGGCGGATCACGGCGCCGTCTTCCAGGTGGACGGCGGAATGGATGGCGCGGGTGTTGATGATATAGCTGACGTAGCCCGCCCGGATGGAATCCAGGATCTCCTCGCTGCCCTCGCTGATCTTTTTGCGTACACGGGTACGGATACCGTGCTGTTTCAGGAAGTTGGCCGTGCCGGAAGTAGCCTCGATGTTGAAACCCATATCGTAGAAGCGGCGCACCAGCGGCAGCGCCTCCTCCCGGTCCTCCCGCGCGACCGTGACGAACAGGGTGCCGTAGTTCTGCAGGCGCATGCCCGAGGCCTGGAGCGCCTTGAACATGGCGCGGCTGAGCTTGTCGTCATAGCCGATGGCCTCGCCGGTGGATTTCATCTCCGGGCTCAGATAGGCGTCCAGGCCCTTGATCTTGTTGAAGGAGAACACCGGAACCTTGACGTAGTGGCGCTTCTTTTCCGGCGGATACAGGTCAAAGATGCCCTGCTCCTTCAGGCTTTTGCCCAGGATGACCTCCGTGGCGATGTCTGCGAGCGAGTAGCCCGTAGACTTGGAGAGGAAGGGCACCGTGCGCGAGGAGCGGGGGTTGACCTCGATGATGAAGACGTTCTCGTCCTTGTCTACGATGAACTGGATGTTGTACAGCCCGACGATGCCGATGCCCAGGCCCAGCTTTTTGGCGTACTGGAGGATGACGCCCTTGACCTTGTCGGAGATGGAGAAGGCCGGGTAGACGCTGATGGAGTCGCCGGAATGGACGCCGGTGCGCTCCACGAGCTCCATGATGCCGGGCACGAACACGTCCCGCCCGTCGCAGATGGCGTCGACCTCCACTTCCTTGCCCTGGATATACTTGTCCACCAGAACGGGCTTGTCCGCGTCGATCTCCACCGCGGTCTTCAGATAGTGCCGCAGCATCTCTTCGTTGGCCACGATCTCCATCGCGCGCCCGCCCAGCACGAAGCTCGGCCGCACCAGCACGGGGTAGCCGATCTCCGCCGCCGCGGCGACGCCGTCCTCGATATTCGTGACGGCCGTGCCCCTGGGCTGCGGGATATCCAGCTCCAGCAGGATCTTTTCAAAGCTGTCCCGGTTTTCCGCGCGCTCGATGGCGGCACAGTCCGTGCCGATGATCTTCACCCCGCGGTCCATGAGCGGCTGCGCGAGGTTGATGGCGGTCTGCCCGCCCAGCGAGGCGATCACGCCCTCTGGCTGCTCGAAGTCCACCACGGCCATCACGTCCTCCGGGGTCAGCGGCTCAAAGTAGAGCTTGTCGCCGGTGGTATAGTCGGTGGAGACAGTCTCGGGATTGTTGTTGATGATGATGGCCTCGTAGCCGTTGCGCTTGATGGTCTGCACCGCGTGGACGGTGGAGTAGTCGAACTCTACGCCCTGGCCGATGCGGATCGGCCCCGCGCCGAGGACGAGGATCTTTTTCTTCTGTGTCAGCCGGGACTCGTTTTCACCCGTATAAGAGGAGTAGAGATAGGCGATATAGGCGCCGGTGTGGAGCGTGTCCACCATGCGGAAGATCGGCACGATACCGGCCGTCTTGCGCCGCTCATAGACCTCGACCTCCCGCAGCTTCCATTGCTTCGCGATATACGCGTCCGAAAAGCCCATCTTCTTGGCCGCGCGCAGGGTATCCAGATCGTTCACGTTCGCCTTCAGCTCCCGCTCCATTTCGACGATCTTCTTGTACGACTCCAGGAAAAGCTCGGTGATCATGGTCACCTCATGCAGCTTTTCGACGGACACGCCCCGGCGCAGCAGCTCCACGATGGCAAAGACGTTGTCATCCCGGAACTCGGAGATATACGCGAGCAGCTCCTCGCTGCTCCGGCCGTCGAA
>JAFUUR010000088.1 GCA_017477695.1 Oscillospiraceae bacterium
CGCTCGATCTCTGCGCCCTGCTTGCCGATGACGACACCGGGACGGGAGCAGTGGATGTAGATGCGGACCTTGGCGGAATCGCGCTCGATCTCGATGGTGGGAACGCCGGCGGAATAGAGGGTCTTCTTCAGATACTCGCGGATCTTGTGATCTTCGACGATCAGATCGCCGACCTTGTCTTCTCTGGCGTACCAACGGGAATCCCAGTCCTTGATCACGCCGACGCGCAGGCCATGAGGATTAACTTTCTGTCCCATAATTCTGCCTCCTTCCCTCAGTCTCTCTCAGCCACGGCGATCATGATGTGGCTGGTGCGCTTGTTGATCCGGTACATACGGCCCTGCGCTCTGGGCATGCCCCGCTTGAGGATGGGGCCGGCCCCGGCGTAGGTCTCGCAGACGTACAGCTTCTCGGGATCCATCTCGAAGTTGTTCTCGGCGTTGGCCATGGCGCTCTTGAGCACCTTGATCATCAGCTCGCAGCCGGCCTTCGGGGTGTTCTCCATGAGAGCCATGGCGACGTTTGCGTCCTTGCCGCGGATCATGTTGCAGATGATTTCAACCTTGCGGGGAGAAATACGGGCGTATTTGTGCTCCGCACGGGCAATTTTCTTCTCGTCCATTTTCTCTCCTCCTTACTTACCGGTCTTGCTGCCGGCGTGGCCGCGGAAGGTGCGGGTCGGGGCGAACTCGCCCAGCTTGTGACCGACCATGTCCTCGGTGACGTACACGGGCACGTGACGGCGGCCGTCGTGGACGGCGATGGTGTGTCCGACGAAGGACGGGAAAATGGTAGAGGAACGGGACCAGGTCTTGATGACCTGCTTGTTGCCGCTCTTGTTCATCTCATCGACTCTCTTCAGCAGCTCGGGAGCGGCGAAGGGACCCTTTTTAATACTTCTGCTCATTTACCTTTCCCTCCTTACTTCGCGTTGCGGCGCTTGACGATGAACTTATCGGTCTGGTTCTTCGTCTTGCGGGTCTTGTAACCAAGCGCGGGCTTGCCCCAGGGAGTTACAGGGCCGGGACGGCCGACCGGGGACTTGCCTTCGCCGCCGCCGTGGGGGTGATCGACCGGGTTCATGACGGAGCCGCGCACCGTGGGACGGATGCCCATGTGGCGTTTGCGGCCGGCCTTGCCGATGTGGACGTTGGCGTGGTCGATGTTGCCGACCTGGCCGATCGTCGCCATGCACTCGAGGCGGACCTTGCGCATCTCACCGGAGGGCAGACGCACGGTGGCCATGCCGCCTTCCTTGGCCATGAGCTGCGCCGCGACGCCGGCGCTGCGCACGAGCTGCGCGCCCTTGCCGGGGTAGAGCTCGATGTTGTGGATCACGGTGCCCACGGGGATGTTGGCCATCGGCAGAGCGTTGCCGGGCTTGATGTCGGCGGAGGCGGAGGAGACGATGCTGTCGCCCACGGCCAGGCCGACGGGGGCCAGGATGTAGCGGCGCTCGCCGTCGGCGTACTCGACGAGGGCGATGAACGCGCTGCGGTTGGGATCGTACTCGAGACGCAGGACCTTGCCTTCAACGTCCAGCTTGTTGCGCTTGAAGTCGATCACGCGGTACTTCTGGCGGTTGCCGCCGCCCTGATGGCGGACGGTGATGCGGCCGTAGTTGTTGCGGCCGGCGTTCTTCTTGAGGACCTCGACCAGAGACTTCTCGGGCTTGGCGTGCTTGTCGACGCCGTCGAAGCCGGAGACGGTCATATGCCGTCTGGAGGGGGTAGTCGGTCTGTAAGATTTGATAGCCATTCTTTTTTCCTCCCTTACGCCATGCCTTCGAACAGCTCAATGTTCTTGGAGTCGGCACTGAGCTTGACGACGGCTTTCTTCCAGGAGGCGGTCTTACCCATGGGGTAAGCGCCCTGACGCTTGGCCTTGCCGTGGACGTTGGTCGTGGTGACCTTGATCACGGTGACGCCGAAGATCTCCTCGACGGCCTTCTTGATCTCGATCTTGTTGGCGTCCTTGGCGACCTCGAACGCGTACTTCTTGATGTCCAGGTCTTCCATGGACTGCTCGGTGATGATCGGGCGGATCACGATATCGTATGCGGTCTTCATCAGGCGTACACCTCCTCGATCTTGGCAAGCGCAGCCTTGTCGACGATCATCTTGCCGCTGGTGAGAATCATATAGGGGCTGAGGATGGTGGCGATGGTGGTGGAGACGCCGGCGATGTTGCGGGCGGACTTGACGACCTTCTCGTCCACGTTCTCGGTGACCACAAGGGCCTTGCCCTCGACGCCGAGCTTGTTCAGGAAGCTCTGGAAGGTCTTGGTCTTGATCTCCTCGCAGGCCAGACCGTCGATGACGATGATCTCGTTCTCGGCAGCCTTGGCGGACAGGGCGGACTTGAGCGCCAGGCGCTTGACCTTCTTGTTGAGGCTGTAGCTGTAATCCCGGGGCTTCGGAGCAAAGGCGACGCCGCCGTGATACCACACGGGGGAGCCGGCGTAACCGGCGCGGGCGCGGCCGGTGCCCTTCTGGCGCCAGGGCTTCTTCGTGGTGTAGGAAACCTCACCCTTGGTGAGCGCGCTCTGCGTGCCCTGACGGCAATTGGCCAGGTGATTCTTGACGGAATCATGCAGAACGCTCTTGTTCGGCTCGATGCCGAAGATGGCCTCGGAGAGCTCGATCTCGCCGATCTTCTCGCCTGCCATGTTGAATACGTTAGCTTTAGGCATTTATGCTGCTCTCCTTTCCTTACTTTGTACGTGCGGAGGCCTTCTGCGGGTTGACACGCGCGGAAGCCTTCTGCGGGTTAACGCTGACGGCAGCGCCCTCGCCCTTCTTGACGGGCTGCGTCTTGGCAGTGTTCTTAATGTATACGATGCTGCCCTTGGGGCCGGGAACGGCGCCGCGGATGGCGATCATATTGAGCTCCGGGTCGACCTTGACGATGTCCAGGTTCTGGACGGTGACCTGCTCGACGCCCATGTGGCCGGCCTGCTTCTTGCCCGGGAAAATGCGGGAAGGATCGGTGCTGGAGCCCATGGAACCGGCGTGACGGTGAACGGGACCGCCGCCGTGGCTGGTTGGGGTGCGGCCCTGGCCGTAGCGCTTGACGACGCCGGCGTAGCCCTTGCCCTTGCTGGTGCCGGTGACGTCGACCTTGTCGCCCTCGGCAAAGATGTCGGCCTTGACCACATCGCCGACTTCCAGCTTGCTGCTGTCCTCAAGGCGGAACTCCTTGAGATGCTTGACCATGCTCACGCCCGCCTTCTTCAGGTGGCCCTGCTCAGGCTTGGAGAGCTTCTTCTCGGCTACTTCCTCGTAACCGAACTGGACGGCGTCGTAGCCTTCCTTTTCCGCCGTCATCTTCTGCACGACCACGCAGGGGCCCGCTTCGATGACGGTGACGGGAATGACCTTGCCCGCCTCGTCGAAGATCTGCGTCATGCCGACCTTCTTGCCAATGATGGCTTTCTTCATTGTATTTCCTCCTTTGGTTATTGGTTGCCTCGCGTAGCCCGGAGGGTCTCCCCTCTCGTCCAGAGGCTGGCAACTTAACCCGTCCGCACTCGCAAGCTGCGGACTATGGGTCATTTACTTGTGTGGGTTAAGATGGGGTGTGCTCAGAGCTTGATCTCGATCTCCACGCCGGCGGGGACTTCGAGGTTCATCAGGGCTTCGACAGTCTTCTGGGTGGGGCTCATGATATCGATCAGGCGCTTGTGGGTGCGGCGCTCGAACTGCTCACGGCTGTCCTTATACTTGTGTACGGCGCGCAGGATGGTGACGATCTCGGTCTTGGTGGGCAGGGGGATGGGACCGGACACCTTCGCGTCGGTACGCTTGGCGGCCTCGACGATGGTCTCGGCAGCCTTGTCGATGAGCTGATGATCGTAGGCCTTTAGGCGGATACGGATCATGTTCTTGTTGGTGCTTGCCATGTGGTTTTCTCCTTTTTTCGTACGATTTTCTCGGCGGCATTGGGGACCGCCCTTTGTGGGTCGTACGGATGAAACATTTCCTGTACACACAACCGTGCGTATCAGACCGCGCCCGAAAAACAAACCGGCCTTTTTGGCCGGTCGATCCCCCGTTCGCGCGATATACGCGTGTACCGGATAGGTTTCAGCCGCCCGATTGCGTGCCGGATATACCTCCGACACCGGACATACTCCACGGAAGTTACCTCGGAAGCCCGAGCAATCTCCCGCTTCATCGCATAGTACGCCCCTGCTCACGCACAGGCGCTCCGTTAGTATACCAATCTGTAACCATTCTGTCAAGAGAAATTTCGTGATTTTTGCAGAAATTTTTCTGGAAATTTTGTGCAGGTTACCAGTGCCCTTTCCGGCGCCTCCGCGCGCCCGAAAGGCGGCGGGAGCGGCCCGGCCCGCGCAAATGCGCGCGGGGGCGCGATTTGCTTCTTGACAGGGCGGGGCGTATATTTTAATATGTAGGCACCATCCTCCCGCCGCGCCGCGCCTCCCGCTGCCGGCGCCGGGAGCGCCCGGTCTCCGGGCTCTGAGGAAAGCGGAGGTCCTTCCATGGCAACTCGTAAGCTAAACGGCGGCAGACTGCCGCTGGTCCTTCTATTTGCGGCCGTGTTTCTGGTCATCCTCGTGCTGAGCGCCCTGTCGCCCATGGTGGATGACGATTTTTCCTATTGCTTCAGCTGGGCGGACGTGAGCCGCATCACCAGCATCAGCCAGATCCCGGCCTCCATGGCCATGCATCGCCAGCTCACCAACGGGCGCGTTTTCGCGCACGCCGTCGTGCAGCTCCTGCTGATCCGGCCGAAGGCGGCCTTCGTGCTTCTCAACGCCTGCAACGCGGCGCTCCTGTGCTTCCTGTTCTACCGCTACTTCCGCCGTCTGCCCGCCGGGCAGGCCGCGCTCCTGCTGGCCATCGGGGCCATGATGCTCTGGAATTACACGACGGACTTTTTCCGTATCTTCCTGTGGCTGGACGGGTCGGTCAACTACTCCTGGGGCATCTCGCTGATCCTGCTGTATCTCTGGCCCTACGTCACGGCCTATCTGGGCGAGGCGCAGAAGTCTGCCTGGTGGCGCACGGCGCTGTTCCTGCTGCTGTCGCTGATCGCGGGCGGCTACTCGGAGAACAGCTCGCTCGCGGCGCTCTTCATCGCCTGCGTGCTGACGCTGGTGGTCGCCGTGCGCGAAAAGCGCGTGTCCTGGCGGCTGCTCGCGGGCATCGCCGCAGCGGTCGTGGGCTACGCCTTTCTGATGTCCGCCCCCGCCACGGCGGGCCGCGCGGGCGAGTTCAGCTTCTCCGCGCTCGCCAACCGTCTGCGCCAGATGGTGGACTACTGCCAGAAGAATCTCTCCGCGCCGTATCTGATCTACGCGGCCGCCCTCGCCCTCGCGCTGACGCTGAAGGCGGACCGGCGCAGGATCTTCCTGTCCGTGCTGTTCTTCGTCGCGGGGCTCGCCTCGCTCGCGGCCTTCCTCTTTGCCTTTTATTTTACCGACCGGCACTGCTGCTTCACCGTGTTCTTCACGGTCCTTGCGACGCTGCTGCTGCTCGGCGCGCTGCCGGAGAAGAAGCAGAAGCTGCCCGCCGCGCTGCTGGCCGGCTGCATGGCCGTGTGCTTCGCCTTCAATTTCGTCTCCGGCGGGCTGGACATCCTGGTCGGCTACGGCAAGGCCCGTGAGCGCGAGCAGCTCATTCGCGAGGCCCGCGAGGCGGGCGTGACGGAGCTGGCCCTCCCCTGCTACTCCGCCGCCACCAAGTACTGCGGTACCTTCTACCTCTTCCCGGACCCGGACGCCTGGCCCAACGACAGCGCCGCGCTCTACTACGGCTTCGACGCGCTCACCGGCCTGGAGGAGACCCCGGGCTGACCGCGGCCGACGATACGAAAAGCCGGAAGCCCGCCGTTTGGCGGGCTTCCGGCTTTCTATTATAAGCGCCTATTTCCTGCGCGGCGGCCACAGCTCGTACGCCCCGCCGAGCAGAATCCCGGCGAGCAGGAAAAAGGTGAGCGTGCGCATATCCGTCTCCATGAAGAGGTCGACCTCGAGCAGGTTATACACGAGGCTGCCGAGCAGCGGCAGAGCCAGGAGGCGCAGCGTCATGGGCGCGGCGGCGGTGAAGAACAGGCGCAGGCTCTTCCAGGC
The DNA here is from genome assembly GCA_017477695.1 of Oscillospiraceae bacterium. Lineage (GTDB taxonomy): Bacteria > Bacillota > Clostridia > Oscillospirales > Oscillospiraceae > Limivicinus. The sequence continues at coordinate 6,098 of JAFUUR010000088.1, forward strand.
GAGCAGGGCGCAGATCGCCGCCATCAGCAGAAAGCCCGGCAGGCCCGTGAGGACCAGGATCTGCAGATAGGTGTTGTGGAAGTGGGCCTTGGTCTTGCTGAGGACGGTGTTCGCGATGGACATCTCGTCCTTGCTCAGACAGCCGCGCAGCAGGCGCAGCGGATCGCGCTGCAGGGTGGTGAAGGCGCTGCGGAAGATCTGCAGCCGCCCGCTGTCCTGATTCCAGGCGCGGTGATCGCTGAAGCTGCCGGTCCGCGCCGCGGGGGCTTCGTCCGCCTCCGCGCCGTCCGTCCCGGCGGGCTGCGCCGTTTCGGCGGCCGGACGCTGCACGGCGGCGCGCGCGATCACCTCCGTCGCCGCCTGGAAGCTCAGATAGCTCGCCGGGACGGCGACCGCCACCGCGAGCACCAGCACCAGCGCGAGCAGCGCCTTGCTGCGCCCGCGCAGCAGACGCAGCACCGCGAGCACGACGAGCATCCCGACGCACGCGGCGCAGAGGATCTTGACGTTGCGGCTGTAGGTCAGCGCGAGGGCGGTGAACACCGCCGCCGCTGCGAGCACGACCGGCACGCGCCAGAGGCGCTTTTTGCCTCCGCAGCAGGCGAAGAGCCAGGCCAGCATGCACAGCGACAGGAAGAACCACATGGCGGAGATGTTGGGGTTGGTGTCGAGCACGCCGAGGCGCTTGAGCCCGCTGTAGATGCCGAGGCCCGCGATGAAGCTGTCCGTGATGGGGTTGCGGATGCTGACGTCCAGCAGCGCCGCGGCGATACCGCAGCAGCCGAGGGCGAAGCCGAAGGCGCCGAGCAGCGCGGCGGTGCACAGGAGCAGCCGCTCCCGGCCGCGCGCGGACAACTGCGGGCCGGCCGCGAGCGTCATGCAGCACAGGAGCTGCCCGATCGCGAGCGGGAACTCCTGCAGCAGCGCGACGTCCCCGTTCAGGACGCGGGTCAGAAAGAACCACAGGCAGTAGAGCCCGTAGAGGCGCACCTCGAGCCGCTCGCCCGGGCGCCTGCGCGCGTAATACAGCGCGGCGAGCGCCGCTACGGCCGCTGGGTAATAGTGCACGGCCAGGGACTGCGCCAGATAGAAATTGACCGGCCAGAGCAGGAAATAGGCGTACAGCAGGAACACGAGCGCCGCGTGCAGCAGCGGCCCGCGCTCTTGCCTGTCGTTCCTGATCTTTTCGCTCATACAAACGCTCCTCTGCCCCGGACGCCGGGGCGCTTTTCATTACGGCTCAGCCGTTTTCCATCATCAGACGGATGACCTCGCGGTCGGTGCTGCGCATACCCTCGCGGGCGATCGTGCTGACGGCGCGGATGGTGTTCTCCACGCCCTTGACGACGATGCCGTCGCCGCCGTAGAACTGGCTGTCGTGCATGTTCATGCGCATGCCGAGCAGGCCCGACTCCACCGCGGAGGCGATCTTGGCGGCGCAGCTTGCCTTGGCCCCGTCGCAGATCATGCCGGAGTTGATGGCGAGGGCGTTGACGATGGTGTGGGCGATCTCCTCGTAGCCGCCGCCGTAGAGATAGCAGATGCCGGCGCCCGCGCCGGCCCCGGCGCTGGTGGCGCCGCAGTAGGCGGAGAGGCTGCCGATGCCGGTCTTGAGGTGGATGGTGACGAGGTTCGAGACCACCAGCGCGCGGCAGAGCATGTCCTCGGACACGGCGCACTCGCGCGCGTAGACGATGACGGGCACGGAGGCGGTGAGCCCCTGGTTGCCGCTGCCGGAATTGATCACCACGGGCAACTCGCAGCCGCCCATGCGCGCGTCCGACCCGGCGGCGGCCCAGGCCTTGGCGCGGTTGTGCACGCTGTTGCCGTAGGACAGGAGCAGGATCTTGCCGATGCCCGCGCCGTACTCCCCGGTCAGCCCGGCCTTGACGATGGCGAGATTATAATCGATCTGGCGCTGCAGCAGCTCGCGCACGTCGTCGAGCGAGACGGCGTCCGCGAAGGCGACGATGTCCTCCACGTTCAGCAGGCTCCGGTTCTCCGGAGCGAGGACGAGGTCGTCCGAGAAGGGCTTCTCGAGCAGGATCTCCTCCCCGTGCCGGAGACAGACGACGTTGGTGTGGTGGCCGATGATGTGGACGTACGCGTCGTCCTCCCCGGCCCAGAGGTGCACGTGCAGGTCGAAGGGACAGTTCGCATCCGAGTCCCGGATGGCGATCTGCGCGGTCTCGAGCCAGGCGTCCATCTCGGCGAGCTGCTGCGGGCTCGCCTCGGAGATCACCTCGAGCTCCCTGTCCGCGTCCCCGAAGCAGATGCCCGCGGCGACGGCGGTGCGCATACCCTTGCGGCCGCCGGTGTTGGGCACGATGACGCTCTTGACGTTCTTGATGATGTTGCCGCTGACGGTCAGCTCCGTGCGCTCGGGCATGCGCCCGAGGGCCTGGCGGGCGAGGGCGGCGGCGTAGGCCACGGCGATCGGCTCCGTGCAGCCCATGGCCGGAACGAGCTCTTCCCGCAGGATCTCCAGATACGTGTCGTAGATCCGCTTTTCCACGAGCGCTCCCACCTTTCTTCGTTTCTCGACTCTACTTTACTAAATATCGGCGAAAAGGTCAACGGTCCGGGCGCGGATTTTCTCCGCGCCTGCCGACGGAAAGCTCCCGCGCCGCCCGGCGGAAGGACCGGGGTGGGCGCGGGAGCGCTGCGTTCTGGCCGCGCCCCGCGGGGCGCGCGGTTCAGGCCACGTTCACCTTGACGCTGAGCGTGGCGTTGGCCTTGGCGGTCTGGTTGCCGTAGAGGAAGACCTGCAGCTTGACCGTGGCGGCCTTGGTGGTGGTGACGATGTCGCCGTACCAGGAAATGGCGAAGGTGTTCTCGTCCAGAGGCGTGAGATAGAAGAGCGGGGTGCCGTTCTTGGCCTTCGGGGAGACGAGGACCACGTCCTTGATACGGACGTCCTCGGGCGCGTCGAGCCGGACGACGGCCTCGCTGTACCGGTCGTCCTTCAGGAGGGTGACGGTCTTGGCGCTCTGGGCGATCGCCGCCTTGCCCTGCTTGACGGTGATGGGCGTGACGGCGGACTTGTACTCCGTGCCGTCGATGGTGACGGCGTACTGCACGGCGTACTTGAGCGAGTGGTCGAGCGCGCCGCTGCTGTACAGGAACTGCTCTATGGAGCCGTCCTCCAGCATGAAGTTGTTCACGTAGAAGACCGTGATCCCGCCGAGCAGGAACTGCTGGACGCTCTGCGTGAGCGGCGTCCAGGTCTTGCCGGCCTTATAGAGGACCGTGAGCCGCGGGAGGGCGGAGCCGTAATAGTTCTTCACCGCGGGCCGCAGGGTGATGCCCGTCGTGCCGGGACGCAGCACGTCGATGCTGCCGGCCGGCTTGATGCTGACGGCGGGCTTGACCTTCGAGGCGGCGGACTGCTTGACCGTGACGCCGACGCTGCCCTCGGCCGGGGCGGCGCCGCCGTAAGCGGCGGTGAAGTGGACGGTGTAGCTGCCCTTCACGAGGCCGGAGGCGGCGGTGAGGCGGAAGACGTTCGCCCCGCGCTGCTCGATGCTGAAGAGGGAGGTGACGTCCTCGGCGGTCTTGCCGCGGGTGACGCCCGTGACGCTATAGACCGCGTCGCCGCTGTAGTTCTTCGTGGAGAGCGTGAGCGTGACGGGGCTGCCGGCGACGGTGAGGTCGATGCCGCCGGAGGCCTTCGCCGTGACGCCGACGGCGCTCTTGGCCGCGAGGAGCTTCACGGTGAGGGCGGTCTTCTGCCCGCCGAGCTCGAGCCAGAGCTTGAGCGTATGGGCCTTGCCGTCGTCGAGGGCCGGGCCCGGGCGGACGATGACCGCGCCGCCGCTGAGCGAGACGGTCAGCACGCCGGCGTCGGGCGCGTAGGTCTTCAGGGACTTGCCGCTGCCCTCGGTGATGGACGAGACCGTGACCGGGAAGCGCACGGCGTTGGAGAAGACGGCGGGCGTCACGGTGTAGACCGCGGAGGCGACGTCGTTCGTGCCGGGCTTGAGGCTGAGGGTCGCGGGCTTGAAGGTGAGCTTCGGGGCGGTCTTGGCGGCGGAGACGGAGACGGTGACCGGGCGCTTGAGGGCCCAGCCGTCGACCGTGACGAGCAGGGAGAGCTTGGCGCTCTTCTTGGCGTTCTGCGCGCCGAGATAGCTCAGCGTCCAGTTGATGGGCTCGAGGCGGAGCCAATCGGGCGTGCTGCCCGCGAGCTCCACGCTGGTAACGCTGCCGCCGGTGAAGGACAGGGCCTGCTCGTCGGCGAAGAAGCTGTTGAGCTTGACGGCCTTGGCCTTGACGGTCGGGACGGACTTCTTGACGGTGAGCGTGAGCTTGCCGGCCTCGTACTCCAGGCCGTCGATCTTCACGCAGACCACCGCGTTCTTATAGGTGCCCTTGATCTGCTTGGGCGTGGCCGCGCCGGTGGCGAGGGCGTCGTCCGTGGGGATGATCTCGATGAGGCGGTCGTCCACGACGCGCAGGGCGAAGTACTTCGCGACGGCCTCGTCCTTGAAGTAGGCCTCGTCGATGGCGACGCTGCCGTTGGCCGCGGGCGCGCCCTGGCCGATGACGGTGCCGACGGAGGCGGAGGGGCTCATGTTCTGCGGCAGGACGGCGGTGACGCCGACGGCGGTATACGTGGTCTTGAAGAGCTCGACGGTGGCCTTGCTCGCGGTGAGGCGCACGCCGTTTTCATTGAGCTGGGCGTTGAGCGGCTGGCCGGACTCGTTGACGACGTCCACCCGGCAGCGGGCCGTCCAGACCCGCTCGCCGACGGTGAGCGTGGCCGTCACCCAGGCGAGGCCGGGAACGCGGGCCTCGATGAGGCCGTCGGCCGAGACGGACGCGGCCGGGGAGTCGGCGGAGAAGCTCAGGCTCTCGAGCTGGGCGGCGGAGAGGCCGACGGCTTTGAGCGTGCGCGTCTCGCCGACCTTCATGAGCAGATACGCCGCGTCCAGCTCGAGGCTGGAGGGCGTCTGCGCGAAGACGGCGCGGATGGTCTGCGGGGTGAGCAGCCGGTCGAACAGATAACAGGAGTCGGTGCCGAGCAGGGCGCCGGACCGGTCGTACCAGCCGACGAAGTACGCGCCGGAGGCGGGCATCGCCTCCACGTAGGCGGTGTCGCCGATGGAGTAGAGCTCCTGGCGGCGCGTGACGGAGCCGGGGCCTTCGACGATCACCAGCAGGTAATCGCGGGAGTAGCCGTGCGCGTCGGCCCAGGTGGCAGCGTAGGTGCCGTCGGTACAGGTGACGCGCAGGCCGCTGATGCCCGCGGGGAAGGCGTCGTCGGCGATCTCGGTGAGGCTCGCGGGGAGGGCGACCTCGGTGAGGTTGACGCACTCCTCGAAGGCGTGGTGGCCGACGACGGTGATCCCCTCCTCGAGGTGGATGGCGGTCACGCTGCCGGCCGCGACGTTCCACGGCGTGGAGCTCGACTCGTAGGGCGCGCAGACCGTGGCGGTGTGGGAGACGTCGAAATCGGTGGGCGTGAGCGTAAGGATCCCATCGTCCGTGAGGGTCCAGACGCCTATGTACGACCCATTGCCGAAGGTGCCGGTGAAGCCCTCGTCCGTGCGCAGGGCGTTGGCCTTGCAGACGCGCAGGTACCCCAGCTCGGACTCGTAGGTGGCGCCGTTATAGTTGGGCGTCATGGTCCCGTGCAGGACCGCGTCCACCAGCGCGGGGCAGGGCCGCAGGTCGATCCCGGCCAGCTCCCAGCACGGGAGCAGATCCGCCCTGCGCAGGGCCGAGCAGCCGGTGAGGATCAGGCTCGTCAGCGTGCCGCTGGTGCAGTAGAGCTCTTCCAGCGCGGCGTGGTTGCTCAGATCCAGGCTCGTGAACTGGTTGCCGCCGCAGTAGAGCACCTTCAGCGCCGTGTTGCGGCTCAGATCCAGGGCGGTGATCCCGTTGGATCCGCAGTCCAGCTGCTCCAGGGCGGTGCAGCCGCGCACGTTCAGCGCCGTGAGCCGGTTGTCGCCGCAGGAGAGATCTTTGAGCGCCGTGCAGCCGGTGAGATCCAGCTCCGTGAGCGCGTCGCCGTTGCAGCGAAGCAGCTGCAGGGCGGCGCAGCCGGCGACCTTGAGAGAGGCGAGGTCCTCACAGTCGTAGCAGTAGAGCTCGCGCAGGGAAGCGCAGCCGCGCACGTCCAGCGCCGTGAGCGCGCTGTACCGGCAGTCCAGGATCTCCAGCGCCGGGCAGCCGCTCAGATCCAGGCTGGTCAGCGGGCTCGTGCTGTCGTAGATCCCGGAGCAGTAGAGCTCCTTCAGGGCGGCGCAGCCGGAGATCTGCAGCGCCGCCAGCTTCGGCGTTATACTGGCGTCGATCTTCGTCAGCGCCGGGCAGTTCGTGATCTTCAGGGACGCGAGCTCCCTGCATTCGTAGCAGCTGACGGCCTCCAGCAGCGGGCAGTCGGAGAGCTCCAGGGCCGTGAGGCCGGTGTAGCCGCAGCTGATCTCCGTGAGGCCGGCGCAGCCCGTGAGATCCAGGCTCGTGAGCGCGGCGCAGCGGCCCACATCCAGAACGGCCAGCGCGGCGCAGCCGCTCAGATCCAGAACGGCGAGGGCGGCGTTATCGGAGCAGTAGAGCTCGGTAAGCGCGGCGCAGCCCGTGAGATCCAGGCTCGTGAGCGCGTCGTTGCGATAGCACCACAGCCCGCGCAGCGCCGGGCAGCCGCTCAGATCCAGCGAGGTGAGGGCGTTATCGGAGCAGTAGAGGAACTGCAGCCGCGTCAGGCCGGAGACGTTGAGCGAGGTCAGCTCGTTGTCGTGGCAGTTGAGATAGGTCAGCGCGGTGTTGTAGCGCAGATCCAGCTCCGTCAGCTGGTTCACGTTGCAGGAGAGGTTCTCGAGGTAGGTCAGGTGCTCGACGCCCTCCAGGGAGGCGACGCCGTAGCTCTGGACGGACAGGTCCGTGATCCGCGAGAGCTCGTCCTCGTCCAGGGCGTTGTCGCCGTTGCGGTCGAAGCGGTACAGGGCGGAGCGGAAATTGTCGTCCGGGAAGAAGGCCGGGCTCAGGAGCACAGGGCCGGTGCGCAGGCGGAGGCTCGCGTCCACGCAGAGCATCCAGGAGCCGGCGCTATAGGTGGTGACGCCGTTCACCGTGCTCACGACGCCGGTCTGCTGCACGTCGACCAGCATGGGGCTGTCGGCGATGCTCACGGTGGTCAGGGCGTTATCGTGGCAGTCCAGCACCTCGAGGTACGGCAGCGCCGTCATGCGCAGGGACGTGAGCGAGCAGGCGTCGCAGCGGAGGGTCTTCAGCTTCGGCAGGTCCTCCAGCGCGAGGGCGGTGAGGCCGCGGTTGTTGGAGCAGATCAGCTCCTCCAGCAGCGGGCAGTTCTCCACGATGAGGCTCGTCAGCGCGCCGCCGGCGCTGCTCGCGCAGTTCACCGTCCGCAGGCTGGGATAATTGCGCAGCGTGAGGCTCCCGATGGCGCAGCCGCTGCAGTCCAGCTCCTCCAGGGCGGAGCTGCCGCCCAGATCCAGGGCGGTCAGCCCGGCGTTCCCGGAGCAGTTGAGGGTCCTGAGGTTCGGGAAGAAGTCCAGCCCCTCCAGGGAGGCGATGCCGCGCTGCCGGCAGTCGATCGCCGTCACGGCGGCGCACTCGGCCTCGGAGAGGAAGCCGTCGTGGTCCGTGTCGAGGTTGGCGGAAACGTAGCTGCGGAAGGCCGGGTCGGGGAAGTTCGACGCGTCGACGGCGCCGCTGGGATTGGCGATGACCGTCACGTCCTTGCCGACGATGAGAAGGTCGCTTCCGCTCGAATAGATCCAGTATTCGACGCGCTCGTCCGGCGTCACGTTCAGCACCAGATCGCGCAGCAGCGGCGTGCGCGTCAGATCCAGGGTGCCGATCGGGGAGTGCGGATAGATGCGCAGCCTGTGCAGGGCGCGCAGACCGGAGACGTCCAGCGCGGTGAGGGAGTCGCTGTTGGTGAGATCCAGCATCTCCAGCGCGGCGCAGCCGCTGACGTTCAGCGTGGCCAGGGCGGCGTCGTTGTCGAGATAGACCTCCTTGAGCGAGACGCAGTCCGAGAGGTCCAGCGCCGTGAGAGACGCGTTGGACCGGGCGTACAGCGTCTCCAGCGCGGCGCAGCCGGTGAGCTTCAGCGTCTCCAGGTCGGGGTCGTTCTGGCACTCCAGGAAGGTCAGCGCCGGGCAGTCGGAGAAGTCCAGCGCGCGCAGGCCGAAGTTATACCGGACGTAGCAGCTCTCCAGCGCCGCGCAGCCCGTGAGCTTCAGCTCGGAGAGGGAGCCGGCCGCGGTGGCTCTGCCGGAGCACTCCAGGCTCCGCAGGGAGGAGAGGCCGGAGCAGTCCAGCCGCTCCAGCTGGCGGTTGCCGTCGACCCAGAGGATCTCCAGCGCCGTGCAGCCCGTGAGCTTCAGGGTCTTCAGGCTGCTGCTCTCGCAGTCCCACGCGCGGGCGTACAGGCTGCCCAGCGCGCTGCAGCCGCTGAAGTCCGCCGTCTCCAGCTTGGGGTTGTTCTCTCCGGCGTTGGCGATGCTGGCGTCAAAGAGTGCCGTGAGCCCCGAGGCGTTCAGCCCGGTGAGCTCCGTGTTGTCGTGCAGATAGAGATTCCTGAGCGCGCCGTGGGGCCGCAGGTCCAGCGTGCCGGGGATCGCCGTGTGGGTGAGAGTCAGCTCGTAGAGCGCGGCGCAGCCGGTGAGGTCCAGGCTCGTGAGCGCGTAGCTGTGGGCCGTGTTGGCCGCGTTGCCCGCGTAGAGGTCCTCCAGCGAGACGCAGCCGCTGCAGTTGATGGACATGAGCTGCGGGCAGTCTTCACAGCTGAGCCCGTTCAGCGCGGTGAGGCCGCTGCAGTTGATGGACGTGAGCTGCGTCTCGTCCACGTGCAGACTCACCAGGGCGGTGCAGCCGCCGAGGCGCAGCTCGCTCAGCGGGGTACGCCTGGCGTACAGCTGGCGGAGGGCCGTGCAGCCGGTCACGTTCAGCAGGGTCAGCGCGGAGCAGTTGTACGCGTCCACCCAGTGCAGCGCAGTGAAGCCGCTCAGATCCAGCGAGGCGAGCGCGGTGCCCCCCAGATACAGGTTTTCCAGCGTTCCGGGGGCCGCCGCCGGGAGCGTGAGGGCGCTCAGGCCCGCGTTATCGTTGAGGTACAGCGTCTCCAGCGCTTCGCAGTCCGTGAGGTCGACCGCCGTGAGGGCGCAGCGGTAGAGCTGCGCGACCTGCAGGCTCACGCAGCCGCTCAGATCCAGCGAGGCGAGCGCCGGGTTGTCCTCGGCGTACAGCCAGGCGAGGGAGGACATGTCGTGCAGGTCCAGGCTCGTCAGATCGTTGCCGCTGCAGTGCAGCGTGCGCAGATTGTGGAAGTACCGGATGCCGGTGAGGTCGTTGATGCTCTGGCTCCTGACGTCCATGGTCGTGACCGCGCCCAGCTCCTGCACGCTGAGAGTGCCGTTCTGGTCGATATCGTAGTTGAGGTACACGAAGCTCTGGAAGTTCGGGTCCAGGAAGTTGGCTTCATCGATGAGCACGGGAGAGAGGACGTGCTGATCCGGATCCAGGGCCAGCATGCAGGCCTCGTCGCCGATGTCCTTCGTATACTCCGTATAGGTCACGCCGCCTTCCGTATAGGTGGCGCTCGCGCCGGAGGCGTAGACCTCCTCCAGGGCCGGGGTGTGGGTCAGATCCAGGGCCCCCAGGCGGTTGCCGAAGCAGCGCAGATCCGTGAGCCCGGGGCAGCCGGAGAGATCCAGCGAGGTGAGGAGGTTGTTCTCGCAGTGGAGCGTCTGCAGGCCGTCAAGGTAGCTCACGTTCAGCTCCGTGAGCCGGTTGCCGCCGCAGTACAGGGCCTGGAAGGTGGGCCGGACGCCGTAGAGCTGCAGCGAGGCCAGGTCGCAGTTGGCGCAGGCCAGGCTCTCCAGGTTGTAGGGGTAGTTCATCGTCAGCGCGCTCAGGTGCGCGCAGTCGCTGCAGTTGAGGGTCTGGAGGCGGATGCAGTTGTTCACCGTGAGGGTGGTGAGCGCGGGGCACTCGACACAATCGACCAGCGTCAGGTTCTCCAGATCGCTGAGCGTCAGGCTCTGCAGGTTCTCGCAGTAGCTGCAGTAGAGCCTCTGCAGGCCCGTCAGATGGTTCACGTTCAGCGAGGCCATGCCGCTGTGCTCCACGCTCAGGATGGTCAGCCCCGGGACGACGGTCAGATCCAGGCTCAGCAGCTGCTCCGCGTCCACGGACAGGCGCTCCAGCCCCGGGACGCCGGAGAGATCCAGGCTCGTCACCGGCCCCCAGACCGACAGGCTCTTCAGGGCCGGGAGGGAGGGCACGGTCAGCTCCGTGATGGGCAGCAGATCGCATTTCAGGGTCTCCAGCGCCGGGAAGTTCTCCAGACCCGTGAGGTCGTGGATCTCGGCGGCGCCCGCCGGCCAGTTCACGAGCTCGACGCTCGTGACGGCCATGGCCTCCGCGTTGGTGAGGCGGCCGTTACTGTCTGTATCCGCGTTGGCGGAGACCCAGGCGCGCAGGACCGCGTCCGGGAAGGTGGTCTCGTCGATGGGCAGGGCCGAGGGCAGCACCAGCAGCCCCGCGTCCACCGTGACGGTGGCGCCGCCGCCGGAATAGATATCCTTCCCGCCGCTCGTGACGGGCTCCGCCGCCAGCGCCGGGAGCAGCGCGGTGGCCTGGCGCAGGTCCAGCTGCGTGAGCGCGTTTCCGGAGCAGTCCAGCGTCGTGAGGGCCGTGAGGCCCGTGAGGTCCAGGCTCGTCAGCTCGTTATCCGAGCAGTCCAGGCTCGTGAGCCCGGTGAAGTAGCCGAGGCCCGTCAGATCGTGGATGCTGAGACCGGACAGGTCCATGCTGACCACCGCCGCGATCTCCATATCGGAGAGGCTGTCGGAGCTGTCCAGGTCGACGGCGGTGCGCAGGAATTCCCGGAAGTTCCAGTCCGGGAAGCGCGCCTCGGTGATGGTGAGCTCCGCCTGGGCCTCGGTGATGAGCTCCGTGTCCTTGGGAACCACCAGCCGCACGTCGCCCTTGGTCCAGATCTTGAGGGCGTAGTCCGTCTCGGGGGATGTGGTCTGCACCGCGTCCAGCAGCAGCGGCGCGAGGTGCACGTCCAGCTTCTTCAGCGCCGTGTCGTAGGAGGCGTCCAGGTTCTGCAGGGCCGTGCAGCCGGCGATATTCACCGCCGTCAGGACGGGGGAATAGCCGCAGGAGAGCAGCGTGAGCGCCGTGCAGCCGGCGGCGTTGAGCGTGAGGAGAGAGTCGTTGCCTGCGCAGTAGATCGCGTCGAGCGCCGTCAGCCCGCCCGCGTTCAGCGCGGTGATCTTCGTATCGGAGCAGCTAAGGGTCACCAGCGCCGCGCAGCCGCTCACGTCCAGCGCGGTGATGGCGGTGTTGTCCACATACAGGCTATGCAGCGCCGTGCAGCCGGTGAGGTCCACCGCGCTCACGTTCGTCAGCCGCGCGTTCAGCTCCGTCAGCTGATCGCAGCCGGAGAGATCCAGCGCGCCGGAGAGCAGAGGGCATTCGTAGCAGCCGAGGACCTCAAGCGCCTTGCAGTCGGCGATCTTCAGCGTGGTCAGCTTGGGATCGTCGCCGCAGTAGAGGACGCTCAGCGCGTCGCAGCCCGTGAGGTCGATGCTCGTCAGCTCGGCGCAGCCGCTCACACGCACGTCATCCAGCGCCGTGCAGCCCGTGAGGTCCAGGCTTGTCAGCGCGGTGAGATCGGCGTAGAAGTAATCCAGCGCCGTCCGGCCGGCCAGGTCCACCGAGGGGACCTGCGTGCTGTTCATGAGGAGGCCCCGCAGCGCCATGCAGCCCGCGGTGTTCAGGCTCGTCAGCCCCGGGCAGTTTTCCACGTCCAGATATAGCAGCGCCGTGCAGCCGCTCACGTCCAGGCTCGTCAGCTCCGTGTTGTACGCGTAGAGGACCTGCAGGTTCGTCCGGCCCGCCACGTCCAGCGAGGAGATCCTGGTGTGCTGCACGCAGAGCTGGCTCAGATCCGGGCAGTGGGAGATGTCCAGCGCGGTGATATTCGTCTGCGAGCAGTTGATGTAGGTCAGCTTCGTGAGCGCCGTCACGTCCAGGCTCGCGAGGGGGTTCTCGTAGCAGCTCAGGGTCATCACGTTCGTGAAGTGCTCGAGGCCCGTGAGGTCCGCGATCTCCATCTGCTCACAGTAGATATCCGTCACGGCGGCGATCTCCGCGTCGGACAGGGAGCCGTCGCCGTTCGTGTCGAAGTTATCGGCCACGTAGGCGCGGAAGTTCGCGTCCGGGAAGTTCGCCGCGCTGATGCTCAGCCCCTCCCCGGCCATGGGGTGCATCCCCATGGGCGCGGCCCCGTCCGGGATCTCCGGCTCGTCCGGGGCCTCCGGCTCGTCCGGCGTCTCCGGTTCGTCCGGCGTCTCCGGCTCGTCCGGCGTCTCCGGCTCGTCCGGCGTCTCGGGTTCGTCCGGAATCTCCGGCTCGTCCGGCGTCTCGGGGGGCGCGGGGTCGGTCGGTTCGGCGGGCGCCGTCACCACGGGCAGCGTGCCGTCCCCGCCGTCGTCGGCCAGGGCCGTCGTCGGCAGCAGGGAGAAGCACATCAGCACCGCCAGCAGCATCGCCAGCACGCGTTTGCTCGTCTTCATATCGCGTCTCCTCCTTCTGGAAGATTTTCTATTTTATGCCACTATACATTATATCGCTTTTTGTCTTGATATGCAATATATATTAATAGTACCCGGCCCCTTTTTTTCGCGCGGAAAGCCCCCCTCGGAGAGGGGGGCTTCGGCAAAAAAGGACCCCGGCGGCCATAAGCCGCCGGGGCGCGCGTCACGTGAGGTCGAAGCTCGCGATATAGAAGACGTCCGCGGGCGTCTCCAGGCCCGGGTCATCGATGCGCAGCCGCGCCGCGCGGCCCTGCTCCTCCAGGCCGAGGGCAAAGTGGCACAGGGCGATGCCCAGGTCGACCTTCTGCAGGTCCCAGCCGTCCGCGCTGACGTAGCCCTTGCTGCGCTTCTCGTAGAAGTGCGCCGCGCCCTCCGTCACCACGACGCGCCAGGGCTGCCGGTTCACCGCCGAGGGCGCCCGGCGCACCAGCTCCAGCGCCGGCGCGAGCGCGTGGCCCTCCCCCAGCGGCCGGTCGAAGCCGCCCTCGAAAAAGAGCGAGGCGAAGGGCAGGCGGCTGTCCGCCTTCACGCCCTTGCGCATCATGCTCTCCCGTACGCTCATCTTCGCCGCCGGATAGCCCAGCGGGCTCACGCAGGGCATCACCTCGCCCGGCTCCAGCTCCATCGCCCGCTCAAAGGCCGCGCGGTCCATCGTCCCGGCGATCCAGGTCGTGCCCAGGCCGCGCGACTGCGCGTACAGCACCACCCGCTCGAAGGCGTAGCCGAAGGCCTCCTCCGCGTGCGGCGCGCGGCGGAGCTTGCCCGCGATATACGCGTCCGTCCCGGTGATGACCGGGCTCGTCAGGCCCGCCGCCTTCGCGTCGAGCACCCGCCATTCGACGCGCTGGCCGTACGGCGTCTCCACGCCGCGCGCAAAGGCCAGCAGGCCGTCGATCTCCTCCTGCGGCAGCGCCCTGCCGTCAAAGCTGCGCACGCTCCTGCGCGCGCGGATCCATTCGCCGTAGCTCATGCGTCCGTCCTCCGTTTCGTCGTTTCGTTTCGTCGTGTCGGCGCTCCGCCGTCCCGCCGCGCTTTCCCGGCGCGCCGCGGCGCCGTGTCACGCTCAGTTTAATTCGGTTGTGCGCGTTTGTCAATCACACAATCGATCTTCCCGCGCCGCGCCGCAGGTAAGCTTTTTCTTCCTTAGGGAGGATCCTTTTCGTTATTGACAAATGCTTCCACCTCCCGTACAGTATAGGCAGTACGTTTTCCGTTGTTGGGGCATTTCGTTTACCGTCGCGGATGAAAGGAAGGGCGCTTATGGAAAAAGAGCAGATCCGCCGGCTCGTCGAGGAGCTGTACGCGCAGGTCCCGGGCAATATCCTCCGGGAGGACATGGGGATCCAGCCCGCGTACGCAGGGCTTCGGATGTACGACGCGCCCATCTTCGGCTGCGGCGCGGCGGACGACCCGCTGTTCGACACGTACAAGCAGGTCGGCGTCATCGGCCCCTGGCACAGGAGCCCCGCGGAGTGGCTGCCGGAGGCGAAGGGGGTCCTCGCCTTCTTCTTCCCCGCGAGCAGCGAGGTGCGCGCGAGCAACCGGGAGGCTTCGCCCTTCTCGTCCGTGCTCTGGTCCTACGCCCGCATCGAGGGGCAGGCGTATATCTCCGCGTTCATGAACGCCGTCGCCGACCGCTTCCGCGAGCTGGGCTATACGGCCTGCGTCCCGACCGGCGACCCCCGCTGGCAGAAGCTCATCGCCGGCAAGGGCATCGAGGGTTACCCCGAGATCGGGCCCGACAGCTTCGGCAGCAGCTGGTCCGAGCGGCACGCGGCCTACGTCTGCGGCCTCGGCACCTTCGGCCTGTCCAAGGGGCTGATCACGGAAAAGGGCATGGCCGGCCGCTTCGGGAGCGTCATCGTCAGCGCGCCTCTGCCCGTGGAGCCGCGGCCCTACACCGGCGTCTACGACTACTGCATCCGCTGCGGCGCCTGCGTGCGGCGCTGCCCCGTGCAGGCCATCGACCCCGTGAACGGGAAGGATCACACGATCTGCAGCCCGCACGTCTCGGCGTCGCGCGTCTTTCACGCGCCGCGCTACGGCTGCGGTCTCTGCCAGATCGGCGTGCCGTGCGAGACGCGCATCCCGCTCCGGCGCCCCGCGGCGGACTGACGTGCCCGCCGCCTTATCCATCGTATACACACAGGAGGATGATCCCATGAACGAAGCTTTCGATCTGCAGGAATACCTGTCCAAGGGCGTAGAGGACTTTATGGCGGACGTGCTGAAGGCCACGCTGAAAAATCCCCGGCAGAGCGCCTTCATGCTGAAATTCGCCGCCGCGACCGCCGCCGCTTCCAAAAAGCGCAAGGCCGCCGAGGCGCGCGGCGAGCACGTCCCCTCTTACCTCATCTGCAGCATCACCAGCCAGTGCAATCTCCACTGCGCCGGCTGCTACTCCCGCTGCAACAACGCCACCGTCGACGAAAAGCCCGTGCAGCAGCTCACGAGCGAGGAGTGGCTGAAGATCTTCAGCGAGGCGGACGAGCTGGGCATCAGCTTCATCCTGCTCGCCGGCGGCGAGCCGATGCTCCGCCGGGATATCATCGAGGCCGCCGGCAAGCGGCAGAGCATCCTCTTCCCCATCTTCACCAACGGCACCTTTATCGATCAGAAATATTTCGACCTCTTCGACCGCTGCCGCAACCTCGTCCCCGTGCTGAGCATCGAGGGCGAAAAGGACGCCACCGACGCGCGGCGCGGCACGGGCATCTACGACCGGCTCATCAAGAATATGGACGAGCTGCACCGCCGGGATCTGGTCTACGGCGCGTCCGTCACCGTCACGACGCAGAACATCGGCGAGGTCACGTCGGACGCGTTCCTGCAGAAGCTGTCCGACCGCGGGTGCAAGGCCGTCATCTTCGTGGAGTTCGTCCCCGTGACGGAGGAGAGCAAGGAGCTCGCCCCCGGCGACGCGGAACGGGCCTACCTGCAGGCGGAGCTCGCCCGCCGGCGCGCCGAGCACCCGGAGATGGCCTACGTCTCCTTCCCCGGCGACGAGAAGAGCTCCGGCGGCTGCGTCGCGGCCGGACGCGGCTTCTTCCACATCAACTCCCACGGCGGGGCGGAGCCCTGCCCCTTCTCCCCGTATTCGGACTGCAACGTGCGCGATACCTCGCTGCGGGAGGCGCTGAACTCCCGCCTCTTCCGCGCCCTGCGCGACAACGGGCACCTGCTCGAGGATCACGTCGGCGGCTGCGTCCTCTACGAAAAGCGCGACCTGGTCGAGGCCCTGCTCGCCCAGAGCCGCTGAAAAGGCGTCCGGCCCGGGCAAGGCCGGGAAAAATCGTTTACAGGAGGCTGCCGTGGCGCAACATCAGAACTGTCCCTGCGCGGAGACCTGCGCCGTCCAGGGCGTGATCAATATGATCGGCGGGAAATGGAAGCTGCCGATCCTCTGCTCGCTGCTGAATAACGGCGCGAGCCGGTATAACGAGCTGCTGCGAAACATCCGGGGCCTGTCCAACACGATGCTCTCCAAGACCCTGAGGGAGTTGGAGGACGACGGGCTCGTCAGCCGGGCCGAGTACCTGGAGGTGCCGGTGCGGGTGGAGTACCGTCTGACGGAAAAGGCCCTGCGGCTCCAGCCGATCCTGATGGATCTGATCCGCTGGTCCCTCTCGGACGCGGACTGACAAGTAGGGGGCAAAGCGCCCGAAATCCCGACGTGGAATCAGCTTTTTAAGAAAGGATAAAACGTACCGGAGGCTAAAGGATGTTACAAGAACAGGAACCGAAAGAGCAAAGAGTCCCGAGCGAGAAGATGCAGCAGGTTCTGGAACGAGCGCATAAGTTCGCGAAGGAAAACAATATGCCCCCATATCAGCCTCTCCCACTGACGGCAGAGGTACTGTTGAGAATGTACAGTCTCAATTTCGAGGAAGGCGTTTCGGAAGACCTTAAACTGTAACCAAAACATATTGATCGCACGAGAATTAACGGGCCTCCCGGCACGCGATAAGGGATTCGCCTGCATTTTTCGCAGGGAGGCGCCTGCGCCGCGGGCAGCCCGCGCCGTGCGAAAAATCATAGTATCGACCAGGTGTGCGCACTGGTCGATGAACGCCCCACCGGGGCGTTCGATCTTGATTCGAATCCCCATCGCAGCGCGCCAAAAGGGCCATCCCGAATGGGATGGCCCTTTTGGCACGCGATAAGGGATTCGAACCCCTGACCTTCTGGTCCGTAGCCAGACGCTCTATCCAGCTGAGCTAATCGCGCATATCAAGTTTTCACTTGAAAGCTTAGCTATATTAGCACAGCTTGGAGAGAAATGCAAGGGCTTTTCCAAACTTTTTTCAGCGGCCGATGGCGTCGCAGACGGAGTCGGCCAGCTCGCTCATCGTGCGCAGCGTCTTGCCCACGCTGCTCTTGATGCGGCGGCTTTTGCGCGGCCGGAGCAGCGCCGTGCCCAGGCCGCAGGCCGCGAAGCCCAGCCCGAGACCCATATAAAGATCCTTTCTGTCCATGCTCGTTCCTCCTTTTCCGCCCCGCGGCGGCGCCGCCGTCGGGGCCATATCCTTATTATGCGCACATTTTGCGTAAATTGCATTGCTACACCGATGCAAAATGTGGTAAAATGAATGTTACCCATCCAACGACTCATTACAGGGGGACTTTCCATGAGCGTCAAGATCCTGGCCGTGGGCGACGTGTGCGGCGAGCCCGGCCTCGCTTTTCTGGACAAGCGCCTGCGCGAATACCGCAAGGAAAACCAGATCGATTTCGTCGTGGTCAACGGCGAGAACGCGAACGTGGTGGGCGTCACGCCCCGCCAGGCCGACGCCATCTTCCGCGCCGGGGCGGACGTGATCACCCTCGGCAACCACACCTGGGTCCGCACGGAGCTGCGCCCCTATCTGGACGAGCGGCGCAAGATCCTGCGCCCGGCCAACTTCGGCCCGCAGTGCCCGGGCCGCGGCATCGGCGTGTTCCACGCGCCCTTCGGCGACGTGTGCGTGCTCAATCTCATGGGCCGCTTCACGCTGGACAACAACACCGACAACCCCTTCGTCATCGCCGACGGCTTCATGGAGGAGATCCGGGAGAAGATCATCCTGGTGGACTTTCACGCCGAGGGCACGAGCGAAAAGCGGGCGATGGGCTTCCTGCTCGACGGGCGGGCCAGCGCCGTCTGGGGCACGCACACCCACGTGCAGACCTCGGACGCCTGCGTGCTCCCCAAGGGCACCGGCTATATCACAGACCTTGGGATGACCGGCGCGGAGCAGTCCGTGCTGGGCATCGACCCGGAGCAGAGCATCGGCAAATTCATGGGCGACCCGCCGCGGCGCTATGAGTCGGCCAAAGGGCCGGCCAAGCTGGAGGGCTGCCTGTTCGAGATCGACCCGGAGACGGGCCGCTGCCTAAGCGCAGAAGGGATACGACTGACATGAGCACCATCAGAATTCTCCATGCGGCGGACCTGCATCTGGACTCCCCCTTCGAGGGGCTCCCCGCAGGCAAGGCCGCCGCGCGCCGGAAGGAGCAGCGCGCGCTTCTGACCGCGCTGGCGGAGCTCGCCGGGGCGGAGCAGGTCGACCTCGTCCTGCTCAGCGGCGACCTGCTGGACAGCGCCAACACCTATTTCGAGACCGGGGACGAGCTCGTGCGCGCCCTGCAGAGCATCGCGGCGCCCGTCTTCATCGCACCCGGCAACCACGACTACTATACCGCCAAATCGCCCTACGCCCGGCTGAAGCTGCCGGACAACGTGCACATCTTCCGGGAAAACCGGATCCACTACGTGTCGCTGCCGGGGCTGGGCGTGCGCGTATACGGCGCGGCCTTCACCGAGGACCGCAGCGGCCCGCTGCTGCACGGCTTTCGCGCTGAGCGGCGGGAGGGCGTGCTGAACGTGCTGTGCATGCACGGCGAGGTCGGCGTGCGCGGCTCCGCCTACAATCCCATCAGTGAGGAGGATCTCGCCCAGAGCGGAATGGACTACGTCGCCCTCGGGCATATCCACAAGGCCAGCGGCCTGCAGAAGGCGGGCGGCGTCTGGTATTCCTGGCCCGGCTGCCCGGAGGGGCGCGGCTTCGACGAGACGGGGGAAAAGACCGTCAGCATCGTGGAGCTGAGCGAGGTCGACTGTACGCTGCGCACGGCCGTGATCTCCACCCACCGCTACGAGGTGATGAAGGTGGACGTGACGGGCACCGACCCGCTGCTGGCGATCCACACCCGCCTGCCGGACGACACCGTGCGCGACGTGTACCGCATCATCCTGACCGGGGAGACGGAGAACACGCCGGATCTGCGGCGGCTCTACGCGAACCTCTCGGAGATGTTCTTCGAGCTGCAGCTGCGCGACGAGACGCGCCTGCGGCACAGCGTCTGGGAGGGCGCGGGGACGGACACCCTGCGCGGCCTGTTCCTCGCCCGGCTCAAGGCCCGCTACGACGCGGCCGGGGACGAGGGCGACCGCATCCGCATCGAGCAGGCGGCCCGCTGGGGCCTGGCCGCGATGGACAACGCAGAGGAGGTGGTGCAGCATGAAGATCCGTAAGCTGACGGCTACCTTCGGCAAGCTGGAAAACGAGAGCCTCAGCTTCCACGAAGGCCTCAACGTGATCTACGCTCCCAACGAGAGCGGCAAATCCACCTGGTGCGCCTTCATCCGCACCATGCTCTACGGCGTGGACAGCTCCGAGCGCAGCCGCGCGGGCTACCTGCCGGACAAGCTGCGCTACGCGCCCTGGTCCGGCGCGCCCATGCAGGGCACCATGGAGCTGACCGCCGACCGCTGCGACATCACGCTCACCCGCAGCACCAAGGCCAAAAACGCGCCCATGCGGGAGTTCACCGCCACTTATACCGGCAGCAACGTGCCCGTGGAGGGCATGAACGGCACGAACGCCGGCGAGCTGCTCACGGGCGTTTCGAAGGACGTGTTCCGCCGCAGCGCCTTCGTCGAGCAGGGCACCGTGGCCGTCACCGGGAGCCCCGAGCTGGAGAAGCGCATCAGCTCCATCGTCTCCACCGGCGACGAGGCGACCTCCTTCAGCGAGGCCGACGAGCGCCTGCGCGCCTGGCAGCGCAAGCGCCGCTACAACCGGCGCGGCATGCTGCCGGAGCTGGAGGGCCGGATGTACGAAACGCAGAGCCGCCTCGACGACATGGGCGCCTCCGTGGAGGACGTGCAGAAGCTCGAGGCCCAGCTCGAGCAGACCCGGAAGGACTGCGCCGCGCTTGAGGCCGAGGTGACCGAATGCCGCAAGCGCCAGCGGCGGGACGCGCTCGACCGGCTGAACGCCGGGCGGGCGGCCCTGCAGCAGGAGAGCGACGCGCACGACGCCGCCGTGGAGGCTC
>JAFUUR010000089.1 GCA_017477695.1 Oscillospiraceae bacterium
CGCGCCTCCACCCGCACGGTGACCACGGTCATGTCGTCCCCGGCGCCGTAGAGCCGTTCCGCCTCCTTGAGCACGGCGCGGGCCAGGGCTTTCATGTCCTCGTAATCGCTCTCCAGCGTGGCCTTGAGCCAGCCGTCGTCAGCGTCGGCGATCACGCCGTCGGTGTCGATCACCGCCAGAGAGCCCGGCCGCAGCCGCATCCGCACCACGTCCGGGGCGATGCCCTCGTCCGCCGAGAGCCCGGCGGCCAGCGCCTCGCCCTTGATGCGGCGGATGCTCCTGCCGTTTTTGACGTAGGACGGAGCGGCGCCGTATTTGTAAAAGCAGGTCTCTCCGCTGAACAGGTCCACGCACATGAGATCCACAGTGGCAAAGCCCCAGTTGCCGCCGCCGCGCAGGAGCATGACGGAGTTGAGGATCTTCATCGCCACGGCGGGATCGACCCCGGAGCGCAGAAATTTCTCGAGGATGGAGACTACCTGGTCGCTGTCGCGGGCGGCCTCGTCTCCGCAGCCCATGCCGTCCGAGAGCAGGATGCACAGGACGCCCGCGTCGGTCTTGAAGTAGCTGCCCCTGTCGCCGCTGACCTTCTCGCCGCGCTTTTTCAGAGAGGCGATCCCGACCGAGACGGCGAGCGGCTCCGCCTCCAGCAGCGTGAGACGCGCGCTGTCTTCGCCGGGCTGCTCGGGCTGGCAGAGGCGCACGCCCGCCACGGCGGAGAGCTTTTCCAGATAGTCGGGGTCCTTCGTCAGCGGCGTGAGCCTGCCGCTTTCGATGACCGCGTGCAGGCGGCCGCCGCCGTCGCGGTAGACGGCCGCGTCTGCGTCGATATCGAGCGTGCGCAGATAGCGGATCATGCGCCGCTCCACGGCGGGATCCGCGCCGTTGATGCTGCCGAGCTCATCCGCGACCCGCCCGAGCACCTGCGCCATATCGGTATACTGCGCCCAGGCGACGTTGCGGCTTTCGGATAGCCGCGTGCGCAGTTGTCTGCGGTAGGAAAGGGCGCGCAGCTCCCCGTTCACTGCGGTGACGAAGGCCGGCAGGCCGATGCAGCGCTCCCGGAAGTGCCCGGGCAGATCCGAGGCGGTCAGCGTGCCGTTTGCTACCATGGCGTGGGTCGCGTCGTTCATGGCGGAGAGCGTGTCCAGATACTCCGCGTTCCAGCATCGGTTCTTCTCCCGGCAGCGCACGCATACGGCGTCGGCCGCGCGATCGAAGATCCGTGCGACGTTTTCGTCGTTGTAGGGCTCCTCCACGTTGCGCCGGACGATCTCGAACAGCTCCGCGTAGGCCTCGCTGAGGTTTTTGACCCGCCGCGCCGCAAAGCGCCGCAGGCCCGACTCGCCGCTGCCGCGCTCCGCCGGCTGCAGTACCGGGCCGAGCCGGTTGAGCCAGGAGGCGGGGAGGATCATGAAGATCACGGAGGCGCAGAAGGTCTCGAAAAGGGCGCTGATGTAGATCTCCGCGTTCCAGGCGCAGACCACGGCCAGCGCGCCGGAGAGGATGAAGGAGAGCGTGAAGAGGAGCCGCCCGTGCTTGCCGAATACGCCGGACAGGAGCCCGGAGAAGGCGTAAGCCATGGCGTAGAAGGGCGTGCCGCCGCTGCTGATATCCATGGCGAGACCCAGCACGGTCCCTGCCGCGGCGCCGGTGAGCATGCCGCCCTTCATGGCGGAGGCCATGACCAGGAGCAGCGCGAAGAAGCGCCCGAGAGAGACGACGCGGAACAGGACCAGGCGCGAGAAGGACATGAGCGCGCAGGCCGCGAAGATCATCAGCGAAACGCCGCGGCGCAGCTCTGCGCTCTCCGTGCGCAGGGGAGCGTCCGTCAGCGCGGCGCGGAAGAAATAGGCGCCGCCGAAGGCCAGCACGGTCTCCAGAAACAGCGCCGCCGCCAGCGGGATCTCCTGCGCGGGCGCGTAAAAGCTGCCGAGCAGGCCCGTGAGCAGCGTCACGGCGCCCGCGGCCGTCGGCATGAAATACTCCGAGCGGGAAAAGCTGAGCTCGTGAAACACGAAGGCCACGGTGTAGGCCAGCACCGCGGCGGCCGCGTAGCGCACGCCCCACTCGAGCCCGCCGCCGAGCAGATACGTCAGCACGGCGCCGCCGAGGGCGGACGCCCCGGCCAGTCCCGCGCCGGAGCAGGCGACCATCGCAACGCCAAAGGGCGCGCGATCGCCCAGCACGCGGGCGCCGGCCATCACCATGCCCAGAAGCAGAAAGATCGCGCAGCGCGCGGCCGTCAGAAACCGCCTGTCCATCCGTCCTGCCTCGGCTGCGGAGCGGATCGCAGCCAGCCTCCATTGCCCACCATACGCCATAGGTCACGCCTCCAAGTTTACATAAGATAAAATTATTATAATTATGTAATTCCAAGAAGACTGTCATTCGGTGCGGTCATTTTTGGAAAAATCACAGGGAGGAAACGGGAAAACGGCAGGCCTGCTCCACCTCGGGAGGCGGCTCGTGGACGGCTCGCGGAGCGGGCGGCAGGATTCCGTACAGTGCGAGAAAAATTGTCTATACGATAAAAAATCCAAAGACAAAGAAAATTTGGCGTTTTGCACCAAAAAGTATCTTTCTGCCAAAATTTTAGTGTTTATCTTGCATATTTTTGAATGGCATGTTAAAATGACGACGAAACTATGCTGCGGCGACTGCAGCCTGCACGTACCATTAAGGGGGGACGCACATGGAAAATAAAGCCAAGATCATAACCGTCGCCGGCAAGGGCGGCGTGGGGAAAACGTCGATCTGCGCGTCGATCGTCCGCCTGCTCGTAGAGCGGTTCCCGGACAAGAAGATCCTCGCGATCGACGCCGACCCCGCCGTCGGCCTGTCGGTGGCTCTTGGCGTGGACGTTAAGCTGACGCTGGACGATATCCGCATGAGCATCGTGGACAGCGTCGAAAACGGCGAGACGCGGGAAGCGCTCGAGCTTCTCAGCGAGGCGCGCTTCCGGATCTTCGACGCGTTGGTCGAGATGCCCGGCTTCGCATTCCTCGCCATCGGCAGACCGGAGAGCTCCGGCTGCTACTGCAAGGTCAATTCCTACCTCAAGGAAGTCATCGGCATCCTCGCCAACAGCTTTGACTACGTGGTCATCGACGGGGAGGCCGGCATCGAACAGATCCAGCGCCGTGTGATGGACCAGGTCACCCACCTGCTGCTGATCACCGATCAGAGCAAGAAGGGCGGGCAGGTCGTCAGCACGATCAAGTCCGTGGCCGACGAGCTGATCGCCTACGATCGGATCGGCGCCATCATCAACCGCGTGACCAACCCCGAGCTCGTCGACCTGATGCAGGTCCCGGGCGTGGAGATCCTCACCGCGATCCCCGCAGACAGCACCTTCGCCGCAAACGAGATCCGCGGCAAGAGCGTGCTCGAGCTGCCTGCGGATTCCGCCATGCTCACGGGAGTGCAGGAAGCGCTCCGGAAAATAGAAATACTTTGAAAAGAAGAGGTGTAACATTTGAAAGATCTTAAGCATCTGATCTACTTTGAAAGCCTGCTTGAGAACGCCGACAATGAGCTCGTGGAAAAAGAGAAGGCCGAAGGAGGCATCTGCCTCGGCTATACCTGCTTCCACATCCCCGAAGTCCTGCTCAACGTTGACAACTGCTTCTCTACCAGGCTTCGCGCGCCCAACACCGGATCGATCGACATCGCCACCTACTACATGTCCAACTATACCTGCGAGTACGCCCGCGCTCTGCTCGAGCGCGCCATCGAGGGCGGCTACCAGTATCTGGACGCGCTGATCGGCGTCGATGCCTGCTCGATGATGAACCGCTCCATGGAGCATTTCGAGATCCTGAACGTCAACACAAAGCCCACCTTCTTCGTGACCCACTGCGACATGCCCTTCAAGATCACGGATTACACCATCGAGGGCTACCGCCGGCAGATGCGCGTGCACGTGCTGGATAAGCTGACCGAGGTCTTCGGCGCGGACACCTCCGACGAAGCGATCCGCAAGGCGGTGGAGCAGCACAATGAGGTCTGCCGCATCATGACCGAGATCCGGGAGATGCGCAAGCAGTCCAACCCCATCATCACCGGCTACGAGTTCCACGTGCTGAACCTGGTCACCTACGTATGTCCGAAGGCGCAGATCCTGCCGTATCTGCGCGAGACGCTCGAAGAGCTGAAGACCCGTGAGCCCGACGCCAAGAACCCGTACCGCGCCCGCGTGGCCATCGTCGGCAGCGAGATCGACGACCACAACCTGACCAAGCTCATCGAGGGCTGCGGCGCGCTGGTCGTGTCCGACCGCTACTGCTTCGGCTCCACGCCCGGCCGCGAGGTCATCGAGCTCAACGACGAGGAGGACGTGCTGACGCAGATCTGCCGCCACTACATGGAAGTGTCCGAATGCGCCCGCTACATCTCCGACGAGAAGGTGCTGCAGCGCCGCGAGACCGCGGACCGTCTGGCCAAAGAGTTCGGCGCGGAGGGCATCATCTACGAGCAGATGAAGTACTGCGACTATTGGGGCTTTGAACGCGCTCTCGTCAGCCACATCATGCACGACGAGTATGGCTGGCCCGTGCTCTCGATCGACCGTCTGTACAACAACGGCAACTCCGGCCAGCTGCGTACCCGCGTGCAGGCCTTCGTGGAGTCCCTGGAGATCAAGCGCATTCATAAAGAGGAGGGCAAAGCATAATGGCAAGAGTGCAGTACCACAATCCAAAATTCTGGAAAGCGAAAGACAATATTGAATGGAAGAAGCAGGGCGAGAACCTGAAGGA
>JAFUUR010000090.1 GCA_017477695.1 Oscillospiraceae bacterium
GATCGAGCTTCAGCTTCGCAACGGCTATCTGACGATCACCGCATCCAAGGGACTCGAAGAGGAAGGCAAGAACAAGAAAGGCAAGATCGTTCACCAGGAGCGCTATTCCGGCTCGATGAGCAGGAGTTTCTTCATCGGCGAGCACCTCACCGAGGAAGACGTGAAGGCGAAGTTCGAGGACGGTGTTCTGACGCTGGACTTCCCGAAGGAGGAGCCCAGGAAGCTGCCGGAGCGCAGGACGATCCAGATCCAGGGATAAGCGCAAACGGCGCGGGCGGTTCCGCGGCCCCATATACAGATCCATTATAAAGCGAAAGGCAGACACCCGGGATTCCGGGCGTCTGCCTTTTACTTCGTATGAAATCTGCGCTGCATCAGGATCCGGGCAGGAGATTCGTCATGCTTTTCAGACTGATGGCGATCGTTGAAACGTTGTGCAGCAGGGCGGTGTTCGCCGGCGTGAGCAGACCCAGCATGCCCAACGTGATCAGCGCGGAATTGAAAAGGATGATGCCTCTGTAATTGCCGTGGATGCGGCCCATCAGCCCTGTGCTGAGACGCCGCAGCGTGACGAGAGAGATCAGATCGTCTTCGGAGATGGTGATATCCGCGATCTCCCGGGCGATGGCGGCGCCGCTGTTGATGGCCACGCCGACGTCCGCTTCGGAGAGAGCGGGGGAGTCGTTGATCCCGTCGCCGATCATGATGACGACGGCGCCCCGGTCACGTTCAGCACGGATATAGCCCGCCTTATCCTCGGGCAGCACCTCGGCGCGGTAATCATCCACCCCGACGCGGTCGGCAACAGAGGCGGCGGTCCGCTCGCTGTCGCCGGTCATCATGACCAGCTTCCGGAACCCGAGGCGGTGCAGTTCGCGCAGCGTCTCCGCAGCGCCGGGCTTGACCGGGTCTTCGATGAGGAGCACCGCGGACAGAACGCCGCCCACAGCCAGATACAGATGCGAATACTCTGCCGGAAGGCTTTGCAGCTTTTCTTCCTCACCCTCCGGAACACGGCAGGCCTCGTCCTCAAAGATAAAGTGATGGCTGCCGATGCAGATGCGCTCGCCGTCAACGCTGCTGACGATCCCGTGCGCTACCACGTAGGCGACCTTGGAATGCTTTTCTTCATGGTCGAGCCCCTGCTCCCTGGCGGCTTTGACCACGGCGTTGGCCACGGAATGCGGATAATGCTCCTCCAGGCAGGCTGCCAGACGCAGCATCTCGTTCGCGTCCGTGCCGTTGAAGGGGATCACGGCCTTGACGGTGGGTGTGGCCGCGGTCAGCGTACCGGTCTTGTCAAAGACCATGGTTTCAGCCTCGGCGTAGGCCTCCATGAATTTCCCGCCCTTGACCGAGATGGCGTGGGCGCTGGCTTCGCGCATGGCGGAGAGCACCGCGATGGGCATGGACAGCTTGAGCGCACAGCAGAAGTCCACATTCAGGATCGAAGTGGCGCGCGTCACGTTTCCGGTGACGGCCCAGGTCAAAAGGGTGGCACCAAAGGTCCAGGGGACCAGACGGTCAGCCAGATGCGAGGCCTTGTCCTCCGCCGCGGATTTCAGCTTCTCGGATTCCTCGATCATGGAGACGATGCGGTCATAGCGGCCGCTGCCGCTGGTCTTACGCACGATCAGCTCCAGCTCGCCCTCTTCCACGACGGAACCCGCATAGAGATAACCGCCGGCCGATTTGTGGACGGAAAGGGGCTCCCCGGTAAAGGACGCCTGGTTGACCATGGCGTCGCCGCGCAGCACTTCGCCGTCCAGAGGGATCATGTTCCCGCTGCGCACCAGGACCACGTCACCCGGCTGGACCTGGTCGATCCCCACCAGGACCTCCTGGCCGGCTTCCGTACGCAGCCAGACCTTGTCCACATGCAGCGCCATGGCGCTCGCCAGATCGGAGACGGATTTGCGATGGGTCCATTCATCCATCAGATCGCCCACGCCGAGCAGGAACATCACCTGGCCGGCGGTGCTGAAATCTCCGCGGAGCATATTGACCAGGATCGAGGCCGCGTCCAAAACCTCCACGGTCAGCTTGCCGTGCAGCAGGCAGCACAGGCCCCGGTACAGGAAGGGCAGGGATTTGACCGCGGTGAGCACGGTGCGGACGGGCAGAGGAAGGAACAGCTTGGTCCCGGCCCGCTTGAGCAGCTTGATGGCCATGCGGTCTACGTATTCGTGCTGCAGCGCGCGTCCGGCGTGTTCCGGTTCCGGCAGGGAGACGCGCGCATAGTCGAACGCCGCCACGGCGTTCAGAACCTCATCCCGCGCGTCGGCATCCCCGCCGCAGCGATAGCGGATCACGGCGTCTGCCGTCCGCTCGTAGACCTTGACCTGAAGCACGCCGTCGAGCTCACTGAGATAAGTCTCCCACAGATCCGCCTCCCGGAGCGTCATGGAGCACTGGCAGATATGGATGCGCAGTCTCCCCGGCAGCTCGTGCAGAATGCGTGCGTGCATGCCTCAGCCCTGAGCCTCGGCCAGCAGCGCTCTGGCGTCCTCGATCTCCCGCTGACGGGCTTCCTGCGCGCGGCGCTCGTTGATCGTTTTGGCTTCGGCGGCGATATCGTCGCAGTTCTCCTTGATGTTGGTAGCCACACGAGTGGCCTCATCCACGCCCCGCAGAGCGGCGGCAGTCACGTGGGTGTAGACCTTTTTGGCGTCCTGGCTGCCGAGGATCTTGAGTCCGGCGGTCCCCAACAGGAAACCGTAGCCGATCAGCTTTACTTTCTTCCATTCAAACATCGTCTCTTTCTCACTTTCCCGGGTCAGGCCCGCTTGTTTTGAGCGTTAGCATATCCTAACTTCTAAATGATTATAGTGCTTTTCGGCGGCCAAGTCAACTGTTGACGGGAGCAGAAAAGTGGATTATTATTAGTTAGCAATATCTAACCGACAGAACGGCGAAGGAGGATGGATCCATGAAATTTGAGGAAATGGGACGCGCGGACGGGAAGACCATGCTGCTGCTGCCGGGAACGGCCTGCACCTGGCAGATCAATTTTCATCCGGTCATCGACCGGCTCAAAGAGCAGTATCATCTGATCTGTGTGAACTATGACGGCTTTGACGGCGACAACGGCAAGCCCTTTACGGATATGCTCACAGTTGCCTCGAAGATCGAAGATTATATCCTGGAAAAGCATAACGGCCGGGTGGACGGCGCCTACGGCTCTTCTCTCGGCGGCAGCTTTGTCGGGCTTTTGATCCAGCGCAAACGGATCCACATCGACCACGGCTTTATCGGCAGCTCGGATCTGGATCAGGGCAGCCCAGTCGTTGCGCGGATCATGACCTGGATCGTGGGGCGCTGGATCGCCGACGCGGGCAGGAGCGAGAAGAAACAGCAGAAGCTCAAGGACATGCTGGTCAAGAATTTCGGTATGGAAATGGACGCCGAGACCGACGTCTTTATGAGCCAGTTTGCGGCAAGCATCGCTGCGCTGCATCCCAAGACGGTGGCGCGTGAGTTTTATTCCGACTACGTGACGCCCTTGGAGGACGACATCCACGTGGACGGTACGACGGTACATATCATCTACGCGCTGAAAATGGGGCCCAAGTACGAGAAGCGTTATCTGCGGCATTTCCGGGATCCGGATATCCTCCGTTTCGATATGCAGCATGAGGCGTGGATCTTCCAAAGCCAGTGGACGCAGCCGATCCTGGACGCCATTGCCGAATGCATGGGTATCTGAGCGATCGGGCTGACAGGGGGCTTTTCGTATGATGAGGCAGAAGCGGCACAACAGGATGAAAAGCCTTTCCGGCGTTCTGCTTCCGGCGCTCCTCCTCTGCGCGGTGCTGCTGAGCGCCTGCGGCGGCGGCCGGGACGAGCCCACCGGCTGGCGCATCCCCAACGACGAGCAGGTCGTGGCGGCGCTTCGCAAGGCGCTGCGGGAGCATTCCCGGGAGTTTACGGTGCGCTTTTCCTATGACAGGGACGTGCTGTCGGAGCTGCCGGCTCTGGCGGGAGATTGGGTGGAGCGGGCCCTGCAGGAAACGGATGACCCGGCCGAAGGGGATTATATCCGCTACCAGTACGGCGGCTATGAGATCAAAAGCAGTTGCCGGCCCGAGGGTGAGCGCTATGATTACGAGGTGCATATCCAGCCCCGGTATTATACCTATCTCAGCCAGGAGCAGGAGGTCTCGGAGCGCGTGGAAGCGCTGTTGGCGGAGCTCGGTTTCGACGAGGACACCGCGGACTTCGAGAAAATCCGCTGCATCTACGACTACGTGCGCGGCACGGTGCGCTACGATCGCGTCCACAGCGGCCGGAGCGAGCATACCCTGCGTTCCACCGCCTATTCCGCCCTGCACTGGCATGCGGCCACCTGCCAGGGTTACTGCGTGACGCTGTACCGGCTGCTGCGGGAGGCGGGCGTTCCCTGCCGGGTCGTCACCGGCACGGCGGACGGCATATTTCACGCCTGGAACCTGGTGGAACTGGACGGTGCGTGGTACGGTCTGGACGCCACATGGGACGCGGGACGCGAAGAACCGCTGTGGTTTCTGAAGGGGAGCGAGGGCTTTTCCGGCCATGAGCCGGGCCCGGCGTTTGAGAATACGGCTTTTCGGCAGCAGCATCCGATGTCCCCGGAAGACTATGCCGTGTGAGAGCGGCGGGATAAGAGAAGCAAAAAGATTTGCGTTGACCCTTGACAGGAGAAGGAAAGGACGCTATAATACAGAACCAGAAATCCAACAAATTTAATAGGAATTGTTTTTTGCATAGGAGTTAGAGCGGTCTAATTCCTGGAACGGAGTCTTCGTAAGACGCATGGATGGCGCTGGCTGACCATGCGGCTTATCCTTTTGACATAAGGTTAGTAATATCTAACCATTTCTTTGCACGGCGGGTTAGTAAAATCTAACTCGCGAAGAAAGAAGGACATCATGAGAAAGCTGAAAAGCCTGCTGTGCCTGGCGCTGATGCTGCTGGTGCTCGTTTCTGCGTTCGGCGTCACGGCCGCCGCCGAGGGGGAGGATATCCCGCTGACCTGGGCGGAATACGTGGAGGTCAACGGCATCGCGACCTGGAACTGGAACGACGCGGCAGACGCCATCGAGGCCGTAGCCAACCGCGCCCTGGAGCTTTACGAGGCGGGCGAGCTGGACGAGGCCTATACCTACGCAAAGGCCACCTACTGGGGCTACTACGAGACCACCGGCTTCGAGCGCAATACCATGACGCGCATCTCCGGCAGCCGCGTGAGCGAGGTGGAGCTGGCCTTCACCAACCTGCGCAAGGCCATCAAGAAGGACAACGGCGTGGAAGCCGTGCAGCAGCGTGTGGAAGAACTGGTCTCTAAGCTGCACGAGGACGCGCTCATCCTCTCGCCCGAGGGGGCCCTGGCAGCGGAGCGTACACAGAGCGCAGGCGCCTTTCCCGCTGCAGATCTGGGGATACCCTTGACCTGGGAGAAATATGTGGAGGCCAACAACGTGTCCGCCTGGAACTGGAACGACGCGGCGAACGCCATTGAGGCTGTGGCCAACCGCGCCCTGGAGCTTTACGAGGCGGGCGAGCTGGACGAGGCCTATACCTACGCAAAGGC
>JAFUUR010000091.1 GCA_017477695.1 Oscillospiraceae bacterium
CCTGCGTCGCGGCCGGGGCGGACTGCGCGCCGCCGCAGGCGCACAGCGCCAGGGCCAGCGCCGCCGTGAGCAGGATGCTGATCGCTTTTTTCATATCGTTCGTCTCCTCGTGTTTTATGCGGCAGGCGCCGTACGCGGCCCGCACGGCGTGTGCTTTGTTTTAATTGTACCATATCCGCCGCGTGCGCGCAAGGAAGCGGTCGGGGCTGCGAAAAAAACTGCGGGAACGCGTTGAAGCGGCTGCTATTTTCTGGTATAGTATTGCAAAACAAAGGAAGAAAAGAGGTCCCTGCCATGGAACACAACGTGGTCTTATACTGTGAAAAGGTGCCCGAGGGGGCGGCGGCACTGATCGAGGAGCTCTGCCCGCCCGAGCTGGAGCTGCGCTTCCTATACCCCGTCGGGAATACGAAGCCGGGCGATTTTGAGGACGCCGATTTCATTCTCTCCTCGATCCGCCGGATCGGCCGGGAGGAGATCGACCGGGCGAAGAGTCTGAAGCTGATCCACTCCCCGACGGCGGGCTTCAACCACGTCGACCTGGAATACGCCCGCAGCAAGGGGATCCCCGTGTGCAACTCCGCCGGAGAGAACGCGAGCACGACGGCGGAATTCACCATCGCGCTGATGCTGGCCTGCATGCGCAGGCTCTCAATGATCGACCGGCGCTGCAAGCAGGGCGAGTGGCACACCTGGACCTGGCGGCACGACCAGTATGAGCTGCGCGGGAAGACGATTGGCGTCGTCGGCGGCGGGGCGATCGGCCGGATGGTGCTGCAGCGGCTGCAGGGCTGGGACTGCGCGCGCTTTCTCTACTGCGATCCCTTCCCCATGCCGAAGGAGCTGGAGGAGGCGTTGCGCTGCGAGCGCGTCGACCTGGAGACGCTGCTGCGCGAGTCGGACGTGGTCTCCCTGCACTGCCCGCTCACGGAGCAGACGCGCGGGCTCATCGGCGAGGCGCAGTTCGCCCTCATGAAGCCCAACGCCATCATCGTGAACGAAGCGCGCGGCGCGGTGATCGACGAGGCGGCGCTGGTGCGCGCCCTGCAGGAGGAGCGGATCTGGGGCGCCGCCATCGACACCTGGGAGCGCGAGCCGCTCGATCCGAACGACCCGCTGATCCAAATGGAAAAATGCATCACCACCTCCCATCTCGGCGCGGCGACGCGCGAGTCCGTGATCCGCTGCTTCTCGGTCGGATACGAGAACATCCTGCGCTGCATGCGCGGCGAGCCGCTCGTGAATGTCGTGAACGGCTGAAGGGCAACACGCCGGAGGGCCCGGGTGCTTTTGCACCCGGGCCCTCCGGTTTTATGGATCATACGGTCTCGATCCCAGCGAGCTGCGCGAGGATCTCGTCGGTCGTGGCCTTGCGGCAGTACACGCCGCCGCAGGTGAGCATCGAGGCCTCGTAGCGCTCCCGCGTGGGGGTGGCGGTACAGTCCGTCGCGAGGGTGACGTCGTAGCCGAGGTCGTGCAGGTCGCGCACCGTCGTCTCCACGCACTGGTCGGTGTAGTAGCCGAGGGCCACCACGTAGTGCACGCCGAGATTGCGCAGGACCTTGTCGAGGTTCGTGCCGATCACCGCGCCGGAGCAGGTCTTGGGCAGGACGATCTCCCCGGGTAGGGGCGTCGCCTCCTCGATCCACTCGCCCCAGTAGTCCCCCGGCGGGATGATATAGCCGACGCGCCTGTGCGAGGGGCCGGTGTCCCGTCCGTCGCCCGCGTAGGCCTGGATGCGCACGTGGATGGGCGTCATGTCCCGGCTGCGAAAGGCCTCGAGGAGCCTCGCGCAGTTGGCGTTCACGGCTTCACAGCGCGCCTCGTATTCGGCGCAGAGCGAGCGCGCGAGCGCCTCGTCCACCCCGCGCTCCACGGCCTTCGCGACGAGCTCCTCCGCGAGGGCGAGCTTCTGCATGTCGATCAGCAGCAGGGC
>JAFUUR010000092.1 GCA_017477695.1 Oscillospiraceae bacterium
GAGATGGGTAAGCGCAAGCTCGCTTACGAGATCAACTACATTTCCGAGGGCTACTACGTGCTGATGAAGTTCACCAGCGGGCCGGCATTCCCCGCAGAGCTGGACCGTATCCTCGGTATCACCGACGGCATCCTGCGCCGTCTGATCACCATGCGCGCTGAATAAGCGGGAGGAACGTCATGCTCAATCACATCGTAATCATGGGCCGTCTGACCCGTGATCCCGAGCTGCGCACCACGCAGTCCGGCGTCAACGTGGCGTCCTTCTCCGTGGCCGTAGAGCGTGATTTCGGCAGCAGAGACGGCGGCGAGCGGCAGACCGATTTTATCGACTGCGTCGCCTGGCGTCAGACCGGCGAGTTCGTGTCCCGGTACTTCCACAAGGGCAGCATGATCGTCGTTTCCGGCCGTTTGCAGTCCCGCAAATGGCAGGACCGCGACGGGAACAACCGCACCAACTGGGAGATCAGCGCGGACAACGTGTACTTCGGCGAGAGCCGCCGCGACAGCGAGGACTCCCGCGGCAGCTACAACCCCAACAACTACGGCTCCAACAACTACGGCAGCGGCAACAGCTACGGCGGCGGCTACGAAAGCCCCCGCGGCAGCGCCCCCGCAGCCCCCGCGCCCTCCGCGTTCGCGGAGCTGGGCGATGATGACGGCGAACTGCCGTTCTAACGATTCAGAATAGGAGGATACAGCTTTGGCTTTCGATAAGAACAACCCCAAGAACCGTAAGCGCAGAAAAGTATGCCAGTTCTGTGTGGACAAGGCCACTTATATCGATTATAAGGACGCCGTGAAGCTCCGCCGCTACCTGTCCGAGCGCGGCAAGATCCTGCCCCGCCGCACCACCGGCACCTGCGCCATGCACCAGCGTGAGCTGACCGAGGCGATCAAGAGATCCCGCCAGGTCGCGCTCCTGCCCTACGTGCTCGACTGATCGCACAGCAAAACTCCCGCACCATTCGGTGCGGGAGTTTTTTCGTCTCGGCCGGCGCGGGGGATGCGCGCTCGCCGCCGTTGCGGGGGACGGCGGAACGTGGTAGAATGGGATCGAACCGATCAGAGGGAAGAGCCGGCCCCGGCGCGGAGTCACGGAGGGAAACATGACTGCACGAGAATACCTGGAGATCCTGCACACGGCGGAGAGACTGAAGGACACGCCGCGGCATTGTACGACGACGAAGAGAAGGACCGAAAGCGTTGCGGAGCACAGTTGGCGCGTCGCCCTGATGGCCCTGCTCCTACGGCATGAATTCCCGGAGGCCGATATCGACAAGGTCGTGGGAATGTGTCTGATCCACGACCTGGGCGAGTGCTTCACGGGCGATATCCCAACCTTCCGCAAAACGGAGGCCGACAGAACATCAGAGGCGTCGCTGCTGCAGGGATGGGTCGCTTCACTGCCGACAGAGCTGTCGACGGACCTGGCGCTGCTCTATCGGGAGATGGACGAGCAGAAGACGAAGGAAGCGCTGCTTTACAAAGCGCTCGACAAGCTGGAGGCTCTGATCCAGCACAACGAAGCGCCGCTGGACACCTGGGCAGAAAACGAGTATGGCTTGAACAAGGTCTATGCCTTCGATGCCGTCGCTTTTTCGGCGTGGCTTACCGGCCTGCGAAAGGAGATCCTCGCCGATACGCTTGAAAAGCTCGGGGAGGCGCGCGGCTGAGACGCCGATCCCGGCGCGAAAGGCAAAAAACGAGACGGTCCCCCGCGCGGTCCGTACGGCCGGCGCGGGGGACTCGTTTTTCGTATCGTGCTCAGCCGTCCTCCGGCGCGCGCAGCGTCACCTCGCCGAAGCGGATCGCCTCGCGCGTCCCGTCCGGGTACGCGGCCAGCAGGGAGTAGTCCTCCCCCACCGCCAGCGCGCGGGCCGGGCGGCTCACGCCGCCGCGCACGACGCACACCTCGCGCCCGACGGTCACGCAGGCCTCCCGGTACTCCGCGAGGCAGCAGCGCTCGTCCGTGAGC
>JAFUUR010000093.1 GCA_017477695.1 Oscillospiraceae bacterium
CGACGGAGCCGCCGGCCCCCACGCCGCCGCCGGCTCCCGCGGAGCCGCCGGACGAGCAGCCGGATTTCGTCGGCCGCCTGAGCGGTCAATGAAAAAAGGAGAGCGAGAAGCTCTCCTTTTTTTTCTGTGCTCAGCCCTGCGCGGCGTATTTCTGCCGCACCTGCTGGATGCGCTGCGGCTGCTCCTGCTGGGCGGCGTACCAGCCGCGGCCGGACATCTGCGCGTAGATATCGCTCTGCATGCACAGCGCCTCGTTGAGCGCACTGTGGAAGGCCTGGTGCACGGC
Organism: Oscillospiraceae bacterium; assembly: GCA_017477695.1. Taxonomy (GTDB): domain Bacteria; phylum Bacillota; class Clostridia; order Oscillospirales; family Oscillospiraceae; genus Limivicinus. Next base: position 287 of record JAFUUR010000093.1, read on the forward strand.
GGGCGTGCTGGATTCGATCGACCCGTGCAGGTACAGGTCGCACACGCCCTTGGTGGTCATCAGCAGGTTCTCCATGATCTCTTTGTCGTTCACGTGCTTTTCCTCCTCAGGTCAGATCGAAAAACTGTGCGAACAGCTTCTGGTTGGCGTTCGCGAGCTGCTGCGCCTGTCCGCGCAGCGCGGGATCGCTGAGCTGGCTTGCCGCCGTGCGGCACTGGTTCATGAGAAATTGGGTGTGGCCGAGCGCGTCCTCCACGTAGAGCAGTTCCTTCGGACTCATGTTTTTCACCTCGTTCAAAATTCAGCACAAAGCGCCTGTGCTCGCCTTTAGTATCTGCATCGCGGCGTCCCTTCATGTTGGAAAGATCCGGTTTACAAGCCGGAAAAACTATGTTAAGATGTGAAAAACTGACAAGACGGCAGCGGGAGGTTCGGCAATGGCGTACGTACTCGGCGCGGTCTGCGGCCTGATCTGGGGCGCCGCGGCGGCGTTTTTGAATTTTACGATCAGCAAGCGCAGCATCGCAAAGAACAGCACCTCCGCGATCCTGGGGGCGAACGTCCTGCGCGTGGCGGTGGATCTCGTCGCACTCGGCGCGGTGTTCCTGCTGCGCAGGGTCCTGCCGTTTCGCTACGAGGCGACGCTGATCGCCACGGCGCTCGCCATGAGCATGGTCACCATCGTGCTCGCCTACCGGATGAGCATGGATCTGCGGCCGAAGAGCGAGAAAAAGACGGAAGAAGAAAAGGAATAAATATTCACAGCCGCCGCGGAAGCTCCGCGGCGGCTGTGTCATCCGTATGTCGTCGTGCTTAGCCCTGCGCAGCCAGCGCCTTGCGCCGGGCCTTTTCGGCTTTGAGGCGCTTTTCCACTGCGGCGAGCGCGGCGTCGTCCGGCTCCTCGGCGGCGAGATAGGCCGCGAACAGCTCCTCCAGGCCCGGGGGATTGCGCATGGCGTCCAGCGTGCTCACGTGATACTCCGCGGCGCTGAGCGTCGCCTCGTAGACGCGCCCGCAGGTCTTGCCGCACTTGATGAAGCCGGCCTCCCGGAGGGCGCCTTTTTTCAGCATGCTGTTGAGCAGGATGTGGACGGAACTGTCCATCCAGGACTTGTCCATCGAGAGCGAAAGGATCTCTCCGCGGCTGAGCGCGCGCCCTTCCTGCCAGAGCACGTCCATGATTTCAAGCTCGTTTTTTGTCAGATACATGATGGTTCTCCCTCTTCCACAAGAGGAGCGACGCTTCTTGCAGATTGAATTATAGATATTATTCTACATGATATGCAGGTTTTTGACAATATGGCAATTATAACCAAATTGATGAACCAAAATATGGAAGTAATGTTGCAAGCTCTTTTTTTGCGCACCATTATATTTTGCTCTATATATATACAAAAAATGGATGTTTGTCAAGCGAAAATCCGAATATGATGAAAAAATATCAGAAAAGCGGACGTACAGGCGGAAAGAGTTGACGGCGAGGCCCATGCGGTGTATAATAGCGGAGCCTGAAATTAACAAACGGGAGTTGAAAATATGGAAATCACAAAAGAGACCACCATGGGTCAGATGCTCGAGTACGACATGGGCATCGCCTACGTGCTGATGCAGTGCGGGATGCATTGCGTCGGCTGCCCCTCCTCCATCGCGGAGAGCCTGGAAGAGGCCTGCGCCGTACACGGGCTGGATCCGGACGCCGTCATGGCGGAGATCGAGGCCTACCTGTCCGGCCGCGTCGAGTAAGACGCCGCGTAAGAGGAAGCTTGCGGTTCGCAAAGCTTCCTCTTTTCCTTTTCCACTGTTTTCGGGAGGTACCCGCATGAAGCTGCTGTACGCGGAGGACGAGCCCGCCATGTCCGAGGCCGTCACCGATATCCTTACCTTTCACAATTACAGCGTCGACGCCGTCTGCGACGGGGCCGACGCGCTTGCCTACGCCCGGGCCGAACAGTACGACGGCATCATCCTCGACGTGTTGATGCTCAAGCTCTCCGGCCTTGAGGTGCTGCGCACGCTGCGGCAGGAGGGCTGCCGCACGCCGGTGCTGCTGCTTACGGCAAAGGCCGAGGTGGAGGACCGCATCGAGGGTCTCGACCTCGGGGCGGACGATTATCTGCCCAAGCCCTTCGCCATGGGGGAGCTTCTGGCCCGCGTGCGGGCCATGCTGCGCCGCCGCGAGGAGTTCACGCCGAACGCGCTCACCTGCGGGGATCTGACGCTCAATCAGCAGAGCGCCGAGCTGAGCTGCGGCGGGAAGACCGTCGTGCTGCCCAAGCTCGAGTATAAGCTCATGGAGCTGCTCATGCTCAACCGCGGGCGCTGCCTGTCCACGGAGGACATGCTCGTCAAGGTCTGGGGCTACGAAACGGACGCCGACGTCGGCGTCGTGTGGGTGTACGTCTCTTATCTGCGCAAGCGCCTGAACGCCCTCGGCTCCTCGGTCGAGATCCGCGCCCGCCGCGGCGTGGGCTATACGCTGGAGGCGCCGCAATGATCCGAACGCTGCAGAAAAAATTCATCGTCACGGCCATGATCGCCGTGACCGTGCTGCTCGCCGCGGTGCTGGGCGTCGTCAACCTGGCGAACGCGCTCACGCAGACCCGCCAGAGCGAGCGGCTGCTGCAGTCGCTCGCGATGCAGGAGGGCTTCGGTCCCGCGATGCGCGCGGAGGACGAGCGGCCCGGCCGCTTTGACGGCGGGCCCGGCGGTGTCTTCGGCGAGCTGCCCAGCGAGGACAGCCGCATGGCCGCGCTCTATTTCGTCGTCCGGCTGGACGCGCAGGGCGAGGTGCTCGGCGTGGATCTGCGCCGCATCGCCTCCGTCGACGAGGACGAGGCGCGGGCCCTGGCCCTGCAGGCCGCGGCGGAGACGAATGGCTACGGCCGCATCGGCGATCTCC
>JAFUUR010000013.1 GCA_017477695.1 Oscillospiraceae bacterium
CCGCGTTTTTGAAGGCCGAGCTCGAGGTGCGCCTGGAGAAGGCAGATCTGCGCTCGCGACGCGAGGCGGAGCGGATCCTCGCCGAGGCGCGCGAGACCGCCGAGGAGGTCTTCCGCGAGTTGGACGAGATGCGCAAACGCGCGAACGACGAGGATAACGTCCAGCGCATCAACGAGGCCCGCAGCGAGCTGCGCAGGAAACTCAACCGCTCCGAAGAAGCGCTGCGCAGAGACGAGGAGCCGGTGCCGGAGCAGCATTCCTCCCGCCCGGTAAAGCCCGGCGATACGGTACAGATCAAATCCATGGGCATGAAGGCGGAGGTGATCTCCGTTTCGGCCGACCGCGTGCTGAGCCTGCGTGCAGGCATCATGAACGTGACGGCCAGGGAAGACGAGGTGCTGCTTCTGGAGGGCGTGGAGTCGCAGACGCGCCGATCCGTTTCGGAGCGCAGCGCCGCGCAGCTGCGCAGCCTGACCATCGAGCCGCAGATCGATCTGCGCGGGATGGAGGCGGCGGAGGCTGTGCTTGCCGCCGAGCGGTATCTGGACAGCGCGGTCATGGCGAAGCTGCACACGGTGACCATCATTCACGGAAAGGGCACCGGCGCGCTGCGGACGGCTATCCAGCAGATGCTCCGCCGCAACAAGGCTGTAAAATCTTTCCGCCTCGGCCGCTACGGCGAAGGAGAAACGGGAGTGACCGTTGTCGAACTGAAATAAATTTGGTCCGACAGGGACGTAATAAATGGTAAAAACAACGAAACGCCGGAAAGCGGTTGACGATTGGTCTGAAATTTGATAAAGTATGAGCGTATCATTATAGTCTCATTTCGTAATAATATAAGGAGTGGCGAGTATGATAACCAAAGAAGTAGTCATCAACAATCAGGTAGGTCTCCACGCAAGACCCGCGACTTTTTTCATTCAGAAAGCCAACGAGTTCAAGAGCAGCATTTGGGTCGAAAAGGAAGAGCGGCGTGTAAATGCCAAGAGCCTTCTGGGCGTGCTCTCTCTGGGCATCGTTAAGGGCACAGCGATCACCATTATTGCTGACGGCGCGGACGAGGACGCGGCGATCGCCACCTTGTCTGAGCTGATCGACTCTGACTTCTCCGAATAAGATATCGGCAACCGTATGAACCGAGGGCTGTGCTGTATGCACAGCCCTGTTTTCAAATTCTGCAAGTTGAGGCCTCTATGAAAAAAGAAACCCTTGCGACGATCGAGATGCTCGCCTGCGCCACACTTTGGAGTATCGCAGGCATTTTTATGAAGCTCCTTCCGTGGAACGGCTTCGCCGTGGCCAGCCTGCGCAGCCTCTTTGCGGGGCTCACCTTTGTTGTATATATGCTGTGCAGGCGTTACCGGTTTATCCTCAATCGGCAGACCTTCCTGACAGGGCTGCTGTCCGCCTGCGTGTATACCTGTTTTGCCTGCGCGAACAAGCTTACGACCGCGGCCAACGCCATCGTGCTGCAGTTTACGGCGCCCGTGTTCATCGTCGTTTTCTCCGCACTGCTCTTCAAGACCCGGATCCGCAGGGCGGACCTTGCCGTCGTCCTGCTGACGCTGGCCGGGATCGCGCTGTTTTTCTTCGATCAGCTCAAGCCCGGTTATGTATTGGGCAATTTCGTGGCGATCGCCGCGGGCATGTTCCTGGCCGGGATGTATATGGCTGTCGGCACGCTCGACGGGCAGGCGCGCTTCAGCGCGATCTGTATCGCGCAGTTCCTTGCGTTTCTGATAGGGCTTCCCGCCGTCGTGCTCACGAAGCCCGTCTTTACAGCGGCGACGATCGGCTGCATCCTCATCCTCGGTGTGTTCCAGCTCGGCATCTCGTATATCCTTTACGTAAAGGCCAGCCGCTACTGCCCGCCCCTGGCGTGCAGCCTGCTCGGCGCGGTGGAGCCGCTGCTCAACCCCGTGTGGGTGCTTTTGTTCGATGGCGAGCGCCCCGGCATTTTTGCGCTGGTCGGCGCGGTGATCGTCGTCGTCTCTATCACGGCGTGGTGCATCTTCGGCCAGGAGAAGGCCGGGGCGGAGGTTGGCAATGCTTGAGACGCTGCGGGAAAAAGCAAATAATCTGCCTCTCCTGCCGGGCGTATACATCATGCTCGACGCACACGGCGAAGTCATCTACGTGGGTAAGGCAAAAAAGCTGAAAAACCGCGTCAGCAGCTATTTCCACGGCGAACACCTGCCCAAGGTGGCCGCCATGGTGGACAAGGTGGCGGATTTCAACGTCATCGTCGCGAGCAGTGAGTTCGAGGCCCTCGTGCTGGAGAATTCGCTGATCAAACGCCATAAGCCGTATTACAACATCCTCCTGAAGGACGATAAGGGCTACCCCTTCGTGCGGGTGGACGTCAGGAGCGAATATCCGACGATGAGCGTCGCCAGCCGCGCCGGGAAGGACGGTGCGCGCTATTTCGGCCCTTACGGCGGGCGCAGCCAGACGAAGGATATCATCAGCACCATCAGCAAGGCGCTGCTCCTGCCGGACTGTTCGCGCAAGTTCCCGCGGGATATCGGGAAAGAACGCCCGTGTCTGAATTATCACATGGGCAACTGCGCGGGCTGGTGTCTCAAAGACAGCAGCGCGGAGGACTACCGCAGCCGCATGCGGCAGGCGGTCCTGATCCTCGACGGCAAAAGCGAGGAATTGATGAACGAGCTGCGCGCGCAGATGGAGCAGGCGGCGTCGGAACTGCGCTTCGAGCGCGCTGCCGAGCTGCGCGATCGCCTGCGGGCGATCGAGGGCCTGGCGAACCGGCAGCGCGTGATCTCCACCGCCTTTGCCGATACGGACGCCGTCGGCTTCTGCCGCAGTGCGAAAAGCTGTTTTACGGTGCTGCACTTCGTGAGCGGCGATCTCGCGGGGAAGGACGTGGAGATGATGGACGAGCCGCTCGAGGAGGACGGGGAAGCGATCTCCGACCTCGTGCGGCAGTATTATACCGCGCAGCGCAGCGCCTGGCCGAAGACGATCCTGCTGCCCTGTGAGATCGAGGATCGGGAGGAACTGGAGCAGCTGCTGGGACAGCAGGCCGGGCGCAGGGTCCATATCGAAAACCCCAAGCGCGGGGAACGCATGCGC
>JAFUUR010000094.1 GCA_017477695.1 Oscillospiraceae bacterium
AGGCCCCCGCCGAGGCTGAAGCTCCCGCCGAGGCCGAAGCCCCCGCCGCGAGCTACGCCGTGGGCGTCTGCCAGCTCGTGCAGCACCCCGCGCTGGACGCCGCGACCCAGGGCTTCATGGACGTGCTGACCGAGGCGCTGGGCGACAGCGTCACCTTCACCGTGCAGAACGCCGCCGGCGACTCCGCCACCTGCGCCACCATCTGCAACCAGTTCGTGTCCGATGAGGTCGACCTGATCCTCGCCAACGCCACCCCGGCCCTGCTGGCCGCGCAGGCCGCCACCAACAGCATCCCCGTTCTGGGCACCTCCGTCACCGACTATGCGGACGCGCTCGGCATTGAGGACTGGAACGGCGCCACCGGCGTCAACATCTCCGGCACCTCCGACGGCGTCCCCGCCGACCAGTTGGCGGGCGTCGTGAACGAGCTGTTCCCCGACGCGCAGACCGTCGGCCTGCTCTACTGCTCCGGCGAGCCCAACTCCAAGTTCCAGGCCGAGCAGATCCGCCCCGTGCTGGAGGGCATGGGCTACACCGTCTCCGAGTTCACCTTCGCTGACTCCAACGACGTCGCCGCCGTCACCAACAACGCCTGCGACGAGTGCGACGTGCTCTACATCCCCACCGACAACACCGCCGCCTCCAACGCGGAGCTGATCAACAACGTGGCCCTGGCCAAGGAAGTCCCCATCGTCTGCGGTGAGGAAGGCCTCTGCTCCGGCTGCGGCGTGGCCACCCTGTCCATCTCCTACTACGATCTGGGCGTCGTGACCGGTCAGATGGCCGCGCAGATCCTGGCCGAGGGCGCCGACGTGTCCACGATGGAGATCCAGTACGCTCCCTTCGCGAAGAAGTACAACGCCGTCAACTGCGAGGCGCTCGGCATCGAGCCCCCCGCCGCCTACGAGGCCATCGAAGGCTGATCCCCTGCTTTGATACTACACGCCCCGGCGGGAAATTCCCGCCGGGGCACACGACTGAGGTGTGATCCGTGAGCATATCCGCATATTTCGCTTCGCTGAGCTTGCTCAAGCTCGTCAAAAACCTGCCCGGAGGCGTGTCGCAGGGCATCGTCTGGGGCATCATGGCACTGGGCATCTACATCACGTTCCGCCTGCTGGACGTGGCCGACCTGACCGTGGACGGCTCGTTCACCACCGGCGGCGCCGTGACCGTCATGCTCATCCTCGCGGGCTGGCCCGCCTGGGCCGCGCTGATCGTGGCCGCGGTCGCGGGGCTCCTGGCCGGACTCGTGACGGGCCTGCTGCACACCAAGCTCGGCATCCCCGCCATCCTCGCCGGGATCCTGACGCAGTTTTCCCTGTACTCGATCAACCTGCACATCATGGGCATGGCGGCCAACAAGGCGGTCAGCGTGGACAAGTACCACCTGCTGCTCTCCTCGCGCAGCATCCCCGCCGCCATCCTCACCGGCGCGATCATCGCGCTGGTGCTGATCAGCATCCTGTACTGGTACTTCGGCACGGAGCAGGGCTCCGCCCTGCGCGCCACCGGCAACAACCCCGCCATGAGCCGCGCCCTCGGCATCAACATCGACAACATGAAGCTGATCGGCCTGTCGCTCTCCAACGGGATCGTCGCCCTGTCGGGCGGTCTGCTGAGCCAGTACCAGGGCTTTGCGGATATCAACATGGGCCGCGGCGCCATCGTCATCGGTCTCGCCGCCGTCATTATCGGCGAGGTCCTGGGCGGCGCCATCCTCGGCAAACGCCTGAATTTCTTCGGCAGTCTGACCTTCACCGTCATCGGCGGCGTGGTCTACTACCTCGTCATCGTCATCGTGCTCTGGCTGAAGCTCAACTCCAACGACCTCAAGCTGTTCACGGCCGTGGTCGTGGCGCTGTTCCTGGCGGTGCCCTATCTGCGCGGACAGCGCAAGAGCTCCTTCGCCAAGCTGAAGAAGAAAGGGGGCTGAAGAAATGCTGCATCTGGAGAATATCAGCAAGACCTTCAATCCCGGCACCATCAATGAGAAAAAGGCGCTCATCGAGCTGTCGCTCCACCTCGCGCCCGGCGATTTCGTGACCGTCATCGGCGGCAACGGCGCGGGCAAGTCCACCATGCTCAACGCCATCGCAGGCGTCTGGCCCGTGGACGAGGGGCGCATCGTGCTCGACGGGCAGGATATCACCGCGCTGCCGGAGCACAAGCGCGCGAGCCTCATCGGCCGCGTCTTCCAGGATCCCATGATGGGCACCGCGCCCAACATGCAGTTGGAGGAGAACCTGGCCCTTGCCAGACGCCGCGGCGAAAAGCGCGGACTGCGCTGGGGCGTCACCAAGCTGGAGCGGGCGGACTACTACGAGCTGCTGAAGGACCTCGGCCTTGGCCTGGAGGACCGCATGACCGCCAAGGTGGGTCTGCTCTCCGGCGGGCAGCGGCAGGCCGTCACGCTGCTGATGGCCGCGCTCAAGCAGCCGAAGCTGCTCCTGCTCGACGAGCACACCGCCGCGCTCGACCCGGCCACCGCCGCCAAGGTGCTGGAGCTGTCCGACCGCATCGTCAGCGAAAACCGACTCACCGCGCTGATGATCACCCATAACATGACGGACGCCATCCAGCACGGCAACCGGCTCATCATGATGAACGAGGGCCGCATCATCCTCGACGTGAGCGGCGAGGAGAAGCGGCAGCTCACCAAGCAGCAGCTTGTGGACAAATTTGCCCAGCTCGCCGGCGTCCAGATGGAAAGCGACGAGGTGCTGCTCAGCAAATAACGCGCGTAAAAACGGCGCCGCCCCGGCGGGATCTGCGATCCCGCCGGGGCGGCGTTCTTTGTTCTTTCTACAGGATCTCCCGCGCTTCCAGATAGTAGCGCTTTTCGACCGCGTGGCCCATGGAAAAGGTCTTGCGCGGCAACACGCCGTCCGCCGCGATGCCGCGGAACAGCAGCTTTTTCTCGATCGCCGGGAGCAGGAAGCCGACCGCGTCCTTCTCCTGTGCGAGGGCGCGCAGGGCCGCGTCGTCGTGGATATAGTCGATCTCCCCGCCGTAGGCCGGCAGATACTCGTCCAGAAAGGCCTGCAGGATCCCGACCGGGAGCTGTCCGCGCGCCGGGTCGAGCGTAAGCGTACCGCTCTCACCGCCGCTGCACCAGGTCACGGTATGGCCGCCCGGAGCGCAGATCCCCTCCCGGATCGCAGTCAGCAGGGCCGCCGCGCCCACATGCCGCACGATGCGGTGGATGGGCTCGATCTGCTGGCAGTCGTCCTCCAGGTTCTCCAGCTCCACCAGCGCGAAGCGCGCGGGATGCGTCTCCCGCTCCTGCGCGCTCAGGCGCACCTTCAGATCCTCCCAGCAGGCCTTGGCCGTGGCAAGGGAATGGTTCCCGTCGCCAACGGCGTAGAGCATGGGCGCAGCGCCGCCGACGGCGCCCTGGCGCACGCCGGACTCGTAGGAAGCCAGGCGCCGCCGGAGCTCCCGGCAGGCCTCCCCCTGCACGAGTCGGCCGCGGATGCGTCCGCCGCCCTCCATCAAAGAAAAATCATACAGCAGCGGCAGACTTTCACGCGCCGCCGTGAGCGGCTCGACGATCTGCTTCTGCGCATCGTCGCACAGCAACAGCACGTGCGGCAGCTCGAGCGGCGCGCCGTCGCGCACCTTCTTGCGCGGCGGGATTCGCTCCACCACGGTGCGCTCCGTAGCGCGCACGGCGGCGCTCACATCGTCGCGATAGTCGTACTGCTCCAGGTCGACGGCACCCACGAGCCCGCGGCGGACAGAGCCGTCCGTCAGACTGCGCTCCACATAGACGAAGGCCTCCTCGTATACGTCGAACAGCCCCTCGTCGAGATAGCGCCGCATGGCCGCGTGGATCGCCGGGATGCGCCGCTCATAGGGTCCGGCCAGCTCGGCCTCCGGCAGGATCAGCCGCAGCGCGGAAGGCGCGTCCCCCACGGCGCGCTCCACCCGCTCCCAGTACTCCGGCTGGGACGTGAACTGGTCGCAGGCGATGACGGCCCACTTCTCCATCTGCACCGCGCGGGGCAGCAGGATGCGCGCCGGAACGAAAACGTCCATGCTGCCTCCTTACTGCTCGTAGACCATGTCGTCCGCGGTCCAGCCGCGCAGGACCTCGAGCATGTCGGCCGCGACGGCCCGGGCGCCGGGCAGGTCGTGCTCCTTGTAATTGCCGCACTCCTCCCGCCTGCTGCCGGGGATCTCTCCCTCGAAAGCGGCGATGAAGCGCATCGCGTCCTGCGTGAGGGAGATGGCCTCCTCCCGGGTCACGGAGTCGCGCAGGAGGAGATAAAAGCCCGTGCGGCAGCCCATGGGGCCGAAATAGAGCACGCTGCCGCCCAAGGCGCTGTTGCGCGCGTAGGTGGCGAACAGATGCTCGAAGGTGTGCATGGCGCCGTTCGGGAGATAGTCCCCCGCGTTCGGCACCTTCATGCGGATATCGTAGGTCACGACGTCGCCGTCGATCCGGGAGACGTACATGCCTTTTTTCAGTTTATCGTGATTGATGCTGAAGCTGGCGATCTTTTCCATGGATGAGCCCTCCGTATGCGGTGTTGCCGCCGTTGCCTGGAACGGCAGAAATATTGTACCCCAGCGTTTGGGGAAGCGCAAGTGTTTCTTATGCGGAGCCTCGTGCGGCCGCGCGGGCGAAACAGAGCGCGGAGAACGGGCACGCCGTTCTCCGCACGGGAGCCGCCGCTATTCGCGCGGCACGTAATTGTTGAGCGCGGGGTCGTCGAAGGCCTTTTTGAGGTAGTTGCCGTACCACTGGATCGGCGTGCTGCGCTCGACGAAGAAGCGGTAGATCATCGTGGGATCGTCGCTGGTGTTGTAAACGTTGCCCACCATCTTCACGCCGAAGCGGTAGTACTTCTTAAGCATCTCCTGCACGGCGGGCGTGCTGCCGCCGATGGGATAGACGAAGGTCGTCGGCTCCTGCTTGAACAGGCGCGTCAGCCACAGGGCGGAATCGCGCAGCTCCATCTCCTGGTCCTCGGGGTTGTAGATCTCCCCCATGTTGATATGGTTGACGCCGTGGCTTTCGAGCGCGATCAGCCCCGAGTCGTGCAGAGCCATGACCTCGTCGAGATCCATGTGCATGCCGCCTTCTTTATAGGTGTAGCGCTTGACGACCGCGACCACGCATTTGACCTGGTACTGCTCCGCCAGCGGCAGCAGCTTGGAGTACATGCTCTTATACCCGTCGTCGAAGACCAGGATCACGGGCTTTTCAAAGTCCTCCACGTGCCAGAGGTCCGAGAACCAGATCGGCGTAAAGCCATTCTCCGTGAGGAACTGGAACTGCAGCTCAAGCTGCGCCATGTCGACGAACAGATTCGCCTCGTCCGGGGCGTGCCCGAGCTCGTGATACATCAGCACCGGCACGGCGTAGTTCTCCGGCAGCTTCCAGTCGCCCGTAGCCGGGGTGCAGTAGACCGTGTCCTCCTCCTCGTCATAGAAGTAGCCGATCTGCGCCGCGTCACAGAAGGACTCCACGGGCACCAGCAGGTCCTCCCCGCCGCCGCAGAGGATGGGCAGCGCGTCGAGCTGCCAGGTACGGTCAAGGTAGCGCGCGCCGCGGTCTCCCTCGTGCAGCGTGACCGTGTCCTTGCGCCAGGCGAAGGAGAACGCGCCGCTGTCGGCGTCATGCTCCAGCGCGGAGCCGAGGGCCTCGGCGGCTTCGGACAGGCGGATATACTCCACCCCGTTCTGGAGCTGCCGCCCGCTCGCAAGCTCCTGCGCGTTCATATAGACAATGCCGCCCTGCTCCGTCACCGGCTCCACGAAGGGCGTGGGCGTCGGCTCCGGGGTGGGCTCCGGCGTCGGCTCCGCGGCGGGCTGCGCCGCGCCGCAGGCGCACAGCAGCAGCAACGCCGCCATCAGGATCCCTGTCAATAGGTAGATCTTTTTCATCGGCTCTCTCCGTCCGCAATTCTCTCGCTCGATCCGAGCGGATGAAAACACTATACACCTTTCCCCGCGGAAAGTCCAGCCGAAAAAAGCCCGCGCGGTCAGTGACCGCGCGGGCTTGGAGTTTCAGAATGTCTTATTCGGCGGGAGAAAACTCGTCCTTACCGACGCCGCAGAGCTCGCAGGCGAAATCCTCGGGCAGATCTTCCCACTTCACGCCGGCTTCTTCCTCGTCGTAGACCCAGCCGCAGACGTTGCAAACGTACTTCATTTCAGCGCTCCTCCTCTGTGCAGATTACTTAAAATACCGCTCCAGCAGACCCTTGAAGGCCTTGCCGTGACGGGCCTCGTCGCGCGCCATCTCGTGGATGGTGTCGTGCAGCGCGTCGAGATTGTACTTCTTGCAGAGCTTGGCAAGGTCAGTCTTGCCGGCGGTGGCGCCGTTCTCGGCGTCGACGCGCATCTGCAGGTTCTTCTTGGTGCTGTCGGTGATGACCTCGCCCAGGAGCTCGGCAAACTTGGCGGCGTGCTCGGCCTCCTACAGGCCGGCCTTCTTCCAGTACTCACCGATCTCGGGATAGCCCTCGCGCTCGGCGACTCTGGCCATAGCCAGGTACATGCCGACCTCGGAGCACTCGCCCTCAAAGTTGGAGCGCAGGCCGGCGATGATCTCCTCCTGCACCTCGG
>JAFUUR010000095.1 GCA_017477695.1 Oscillospiraceae bacterium
GTCCGCCAGGGTCCGGCGCTGCGCCGCGTCCGGCACCAGCAGGTGCCGCCCCGTGCGGTCCGCCGCCTCGAAGCAGTCCATCAGCCGCGCCTCGGGCAGACAGCGGTCGAAATACTGCCGGTCGAGGTAGAGGATGATGCGCTCGTAGGGCTCGCTGCGGTCGATGCTGGCGCGGTGGATGGCGTGGTGCTTGACCAGCAGCACGGTCCAGGGCTCAAGGGTGTAGAGGCTGTCCTCCACGGCGTATTCCACGCGCCCCTCCAGCAGCAGCACGATCTTGTCGAATTCGTGGAAATGAAAATCCAGCTCCTGCCCGGCGGTATCGCGCAGGTGGAAATAGTGATAGTGCTCCTGCAGATAGCCCGCGCGGGCGTATTCCTTTCGCGTCTGCGGCATCGGTCTCACCTCGGGGACAGTATACCGCACTTTTTGCAAGGTTTCAAGCATGAAGCACAATTTACATGGCAAGTTATTCCCAATATAATGAATTAGAAATTTCGAGCGAGGGGGTCATTTCATGTCCAATACTCCGAACAGACAGGGCAGCTTTCTGAAGAACTACTGGTTCGTCATCAGCATGTTCGTCGGGATCGCGGCCGGCTGCATCGTCGGCGCCGTCTGGCCCGGCGCGACCGCGCTGGAGCCGCTGGGCACCCTGTTCATCAACATGATGTTCTGCGTGGTGGTCCCGCTGGTGTTCTTCTCCATCTCCAGCGCCATCGCGAACCTCGGCAACATCCGCCGTGCCGGCAAGCTCCTGAGCAGCACCGTGCTCAGCTTCCTGGTCACCGCGGCGATCGCCTCCGTGATCATGTACGTGGTCATGCGCGTGATGCACGGCGCGCTGTTCAGCTCCCTGCAGGGCTACGCCGGCGAGGGCACCGCGGAGGAGATCAGCGTCGCCACCGTCCCCACGCTGATCATAAACTTCTTCACCAAGCCGGACTTCACGGAGCTGTTCAGCCGCCGTGCGATCCTGCCGCTGATCGTCGCGGCGATCCTCTTCGGCTTCGGCGTGCAGATGTCCGGCGGCCCGGCGACCAAGACGGCGCAGCTTCTGGCTGACATCAACGGCTGCATCATGAACGTCGTCAAGATCATCACCTACTACGCGCCCATCGCCTTCTTCGGCTTCTTCGCCTACCTGGTCGCCACCTACGGCAAGGACTTCATGACCAGCTACGGCCTGACGCTGATCGTCTACTACGTGCTGAGCTTCGCGTACATGTTCATCTTCGCCCCGATCTACGCCAAGTTCGGCGGCGGCAAGGGCGCGGCCAAGGTCATGTGGAAGCACCTGGCGAAGCCTGCTGCCGTTTCCTTCGGCACCTGCTCGAGCGTCGCCACCATCCCGACCAACATGGAGGCCGCGGAGGATTCCGGCGTCAGCAAGGACGTGGCCGAGGTGGTGCTGCCCCTGGGCGCCACCATGCATATGGACGGCTCCGCCATGGGCGCGATCCTGAAGGTCGCCTTCCTGTTCGCCTTCTTCGGGCAGGACTTCACCACCGGCCGTGCGATCCTCGCCATCGTCGTCGCGGTCTTCGCCTCGGTCGCCATGAGCGGCATCCCGGGCGGCGGCGGCACCGGCGACCTGGTGCTCTGCTCCATCTTCTTCCCGGAGCAGCTCGCCATCGCCTACCCCATCTCCATCGCCTTGGCCGATCTGATCGATCCGCCCGCCACGATGGTCAACGCCGCCATGGACTACGTGGCCACCTTCATCGTCTCCCGTTACGTGGACGGCAGGGACTGGCTGCAGAAGCAGCTCAACAAGAAGGAAAACTGAGCACATACGGTATCCGCAAGGCCGCCGGGCAGACCGCCCGGCGGCCTTTTTTGCACGATCCGCAAGTTCTCTCTTTTTTTGTTCACAAATGTGTGCTATACTCTACACTGTATCACTATGTAAAGGCAAAGGAACGTACACATGGGACTTTTGACCAAGCTGTTCGGGACCTACTCCGAACGGGAGCTGAAACGCATATACCCGATCGCGGACGCCATTGAGAAGCTGGAGCCGGAATACGCGGCGATGACGGACGCGCAGCTGCGCGCGAAGACGCCGGAGTTCAAGGAGCGCCTGCAGCAGGGCGAGACGCTGGACGATATCCTGCCCGAGGCCTACGCCACGGTGCGCGAGGCCGCCTGGCGCGTGCTGGGCATGAAGCCCTTCCGCGTCCAGCTCATCGGCGGGATCGTGCTGCACCAGGGGCGCATCGCCGAGATGAAGACCGGCGAGGGCAAGACCCTGGTCGCCGTGCTGCCCGCCTACCTCAACGCGCTGACCGGCGAGGGCGTGCACATCGTCACCGTGAACGACTATCTGGCCCGGCGCGACAGCGAATGGATGGGCAAGGTGCACCGCTTCCTGGGTCTGAGCGTGGGGCTGATCGTCCACGGCCTGGACGGGGACGAGCGCCGCGCCGCCTACGACTGCGACATCACCTACGGCACGAACAACGAGATGGGCTTTGACTATCTGCGGGACAACATGGCGCTCTACAAGGAGTCCATGGTGCAGCGCGGACACGCCTTCGCCATCGTCGACGAGGTGGACTCCATCCTGATCGACGAGGCGCGCACGCCGCTCATCATCTCCGGCCAGGGCGACGAGAGCACCGACCTCTACCGCCAGGCGGACGATTTCGTCAGCCGGCTCAAGAAGGTGGTCTACGCCTCCGTCGACGAGAAGGAGGAAGAGGACGAGAACCTGGACGCGGACTACGTGGTCGACGAAAAGGCCAAGACCGCGACGCTCACCGCCCGCGGCATCGCCAAGGCGGAGCGGGCCTTCGGCCTGGAGAACCTCGCCGATATCGAGAACGCCACGCTCAGCCACCACATCAACCAGGCCTTGAAGGCCCACGGCGTGATGAAGCGGGATATCGATTACATCGTGAAGGACGGGGAGATCATCATCGTCGACGAGTTCACCGGCCGTCTGATGCTGGGCCGGCGCTACTCCGAGGGTCTGCACCAGGCCATCGAGGCCAAGGAGCACGTGGACGTGCAGAAGGAGAACAAGACCCTCGCCACCATCACCTTCCAGAACTATTTCCGTCTCTACGGCAAGCTCTCCGGCATGACCGGCACCGCCGTCACCGAGGCGGAGGAATTCGGCGCGATCTATAAGCTGGACATCATCGAGATCCCCACCAACAAGCCCGTCATCCGCATCGACAATCCGGACGTCGTCTATAAAAACGAGAACGGGAAGAACCGCGCCATCATCGAGCAGATCGTGCGCTGCCACGAGAAGGGGCAGCCCGTGCTGGTTGGCACGGTGTCCATTGAGAAGAGCGAGTATCTCTCCTCGCTGCTGAAAAAGCGCGGCGTGCAGCACACGGTGCTCAACGCCAAGTATCACGAGAAAGAGGCGGAGATCGTGGCGCAGGCCGGCAAGCTCGGCGCGGTCACCATCGCCACCAACATGGCCGGCCGCGGCACCGATATCATGCTCGGCGGCAACGCCGAGTACCTGGCGCGGCAGGATCTGCGCAAGGCCGGGTTCGACGAGGCGGTCATCGCCGAGGCCACCGGCTACGCCGACAGCGACGACGAGAACATCCTCGCCGCGCGCGAGCTGTTCCATCAGAAGATGGAGGAGCACCGCGCCGTCACGAGCGCGGAGGCCGAGAAGGTGCGCGCCGCGGGCGGGCTCTTCATCCTCGGCACCGAGCGGCACGAGTCCCGCCGCATCGACAACCAGCTGCGCGGCCGCGCCGGGCGCCAGGGCGACCCGGGCGAGAGCCGCTTCTATCTTGCGCTGACGGACGATATCATGCGGCTGTTCGGCTCGGAGCGGGTCATGGGCATGATGGAGAGCCTGGGCATGGAGGAGGACACCCCCATCGACGCGAAGATCCTCTCCAACTCCATCGAGCAGGCGCAGAAGACCGTTGAGAGCCGCAACTTCCAGACCCGTAAAAACGTGCTGGAATACGACGACGTGATGAACCAGCAGCGCAACATCATCTACGGCGAGCGCAGCAAGGTGCTCAACGGCGAGGACCTGCGCGAGCAGATCCTGGGCATGCTGCGCGACTTCGTGCAAAGCACCGTGGCCGACGGTATGGGCGGCGTCCCGGCCGAGGACCAGGCTTCGCTCGACGGTGTGCTGCAGCCCTTTGAAAAGCTCTTCCTGCGCCGCGGCCAGTTCAGCATCGGGGACTTCGGCGGCAGCGTGAGCAGCGAAAGGCTGAGCGAGGCCGTGACGGATTACGCCGAGCAGGTCTACGCCAAGCGCGAAGAGCTCTTCGGCCCCGGCCCGAACGGCGCGCCGCTGATGCGCGAGCTGGAGCGGGTCATCATGCTGCGCGTGGTGGACGAGTACTGGATGGATCATATCGACGCCATGACCGAGCTCAAGCGCGGCATCGGCCTGCGCGGCTACGGCTCCGTCAAGCCCATCGACGCGTACAAGCAGGAGGGCTTCGACATGTTCGAGGCCATGGTGCAGGGCATCCGCGAGGAGACGGTGCGCCGCCTCTTCACCGTGCAGATCCGCCGGGAGCAGGCCATCGAGCGCAAGGCGGTCGCCAAGAACGCGGCGGCCAACGTCGGCGGGGAACCGGTGAAGAAGCAGCCGGTCAAGAAGGTGGCCAAGCCCGGCCGGAACGACCCCTGCCCCTGCGGCAAGATGAAGGCCGACGGCAGCCGCAGGCTCAAATACAAAGAGTGCTGCGGGCGCAACGAGTGACTCCCCGGCCGCCTGCGGCGGCTTTTCCGCCGGGGGCCGGAAAGAAACGGATCGGGATGCTATGTTCATTGAAGAAAATAGAGACGGTTTGATCTATATGCGCTCGACGCTGATCGGCGCGCGGCACGCCTTCACGACGCGCTTCGGCGGCGTCAGCCGGGGCGTCTACGCCACGCTGAACGTCCTCTCCAACCGGGGGGACGATCGCGAGGACGTGCGCGAGAACTGGCGCCGGGTCTGCGCGCTCATGGGCGCCGGACCGGACGGCTGCGCCGTGACCCATCAGGTCCACGGCAGCGAGGTGCGCGTCGTCACCGCGGACGACCGGCACGCGGCGCTCACGCCCGTGCCCTACGAGGCCGACGGGATCGTCACGAATGTGAAGGGCCTGCCCATCTTCTGCTTCACGGCGGACTGCGTGCCGGTCCTGCTGTGGGACGAGACGGGGGCCGCCGCCGCGGCGGTACACTGCGGCTGGCGCGGCTCCGTGGGCGATATCCTGAAAAACGCCGTGGATAAGCTCGAGCTGCTGGGCGCCCGGCGGGAGCGGCTGCGCGCCGCGCTGGGCCCCGCCATCGGCGCCTGCTGCTTCGAGACGGACGACGACGTGCCCGAGGCCGTGACCGCCTATCTCGGCGGCGACACGGAGGGCCTGTTCCGCCGTCGGGACGACGGCAAGACCCTGGTGGATCTGCGCGGCGCGAACGCGCGGCGGCTCACGCAGCTGGGGCTCCTGCCGGAGAAGATCGACGTTTCGCAGGAGTGCACCATGTGCAGCCACGATAAATACTGGTCGCACCGCTACACCAAGGGCAACCGCGGCGGCCAGGCGGCCGGCATCGTATTGGAGTAAACAGCCTATGACGCAAACGATAAAAAGAGCGCTTTCCCTGCTGCTGTGCGCGGCGATGACGCTGAGCCTGGCCGCCTGCGGCCGCAGCCGGGAGGATACGGACACGATCCCCGAATCGACCGGCGGGCGGGACGTGGTGCGCACCGAGGCCGCGGACAAGGTCTTCTCCCTCAACAGCAACAGCAAGTACAGCTTCAACCCCCTCATCGCCACCAGCCACGCAAACCAACTGATCTGCGATCTTGTGTTCGAGAACATGGTCGAGCTCGACGGCAACTTTGAGGTCATCGAGGGCGCGGGGCTGATCCAGGAGTATAGCTGTGACGAGACCGGCAAGGTCTGGACCTTCACCGTTGCGACGGATCACGTCTTCCACGACGGGACGCCCGTCTCGGCCAAGGATCTGAGCTATTCCATCAACCTCGCCATCAACGCCGACCGCTTCCGCGGCCGCTTCTCCAGCTTCCAGGGCGCCTCCTACTGGGGGGAGGATCAGTTGACCGTGACCCTGGGCATCGGCGACACGCAGTTCGTCAAGCTCCTGAACATCCCGGTCATCAAGCTCGGCAGCTACGGCCGCGAGCTGGAAAACGGCATGGCCATCCCCATGGGCAGCGGCCCCTACACCTTCAGCGAGGACGGCACGAAGCTGCTGGCCTACAAGGAGGGCTACGAGGGCTACCGCCACCCGCCGGTGGATACGATCTACATCGTCGAATACGCCGACGCGGAGAGCACCATCTCCGCCTTTGAGGACGGCCTGATCGACGTGGTCGTGAACGACCCCTCCAGCTACACGAACCTCGGCTACGCCAGCTCCAACGAGATCCACAACTATCCCACCACCAATATGCACTACCTCTGCTTCAATGAGGACAGCGTCCTGGGCCGGTACAGCCAGTTCCGCATCGCGCTGCAGTACGCCTTCGACCGGGACTATCTGGTGGAGCTGCTGCACGGCAACGCCGTGAGCTCGGCGCTGCCGATGTATCCGACCTGCTCGGCCTTTTCCGAGCCGCTCAACAATAGCCTCTCCTTCAACATGGACACCTGCAAGCGCATCCTCGAGAGCGCCGGCGTGCGCGACTATGACGAGGACGGGCAGCTTGAGTACATGTCCGGCACGCCGCAGGAGATCGAGTTCACCGTGGTCGTCTGCGCGGACAGCAGCGCCAAGGCCGGCATCGTGCGCAAATTCCAGGAGGACATGGCCTCCATCGGCTTTCCGGTCACGGTCATGGAGATGACCTGGGAGAACTACATGAAGGCCCTCGAGGACGGCGAGGTGGAGGTCGGCAGCCAGGTCGTGACTGTGGACATGTACTACGCCGAGGTCCGCCTGCGCAACAACTTCGATATCACGGAGATCCTCCAGCCCCGCACCAAGGACAACGAGTCGAAGAACCTCAACTACACCGGCTCGACCGACACCTCCGTCGTCGACCGGATCAACACCTACCTCGCCGCGTCCAACGCCCAGCGGCCGACGGCCTTCTACGAGCTGTGCACCTACCTCACCGGCACCACCGGCACGCTGATCACCATCGGCTTTGAGAAGCAGCAGATCATCAGCCGCCGCGGCGTGTGCAAGGGCATCGACGCGAACATCGGCAACCCCCTGTGGAATTTTTCCGACTGGACCATCGACCTGGGCTGAGCCCGGGCGCACAAACTGAGAAAAGGGAGAACGCAACATGACTGACAGAGAATTGATGTCCCGGGCCAAGGAGGCCTCCCTCAACGCCTACGTGCCCTATTCCCGCTTCGCCGTGGGCGCGGCCATCGAATGTGACGACGGCACGGTCTACACCGGCTGCAACGTGGAGAACGCCGCCCTGGGCAGCACGATCTGCGCCGAGCGTACCGCCTGCTGCAAGGCGGTCAGCGAGGGGCGCCGCTCCTTCCGCCGCATCGCCATCTACGCCGACAGCGAAAACTGGTGCACCCCCTGCGGCGCCTGCCGCCAGTTCCTGGCGGAGTTCTCGCCGGAGATGGAGGTGCTTTGCGCCAAGGCCGGCAACCGCTACGTGAGCTATAAGCTCTCCGAGCTGCTGCCGTACACCTTCAACTACTGAGATGGATCTCGAGAAGCTGCGGATCTTCGTCGCCGTGGCGGAATGCGGCAGCTTTAGCCGCAGCGCGCGCACGCTGTACATCAGCCACTCCACCACGAGCAGGGCCGTGTCGGCCCTGGAGGAGGAGCTGGGCGTGCGCCTGCTGGAGCGGGACAACCGGGTACTGGGGCTCACGGCGGCCGGGGAAGTCCTGCTGCGGGAGGCGAAGACGCTGCTGCAGCAGGCAGAGA